>DASPKB010000509.1:0-2789 GCA_035628315.1 Gemmatimonadales bacterium
GTTCGTCGGCTACATCCAGACGATCTGTGTGCACCCGGATCAACGAGGTCGAGGGCTGGGCTCCCGTATGCTGGAGTTCGCCGAGCGGCGCATCCTTGGAGAGTTTCCCAACATTTTCATGTGCGTGTCCTCGTTCAATCACCGCGCGCGCCGGCTGTACGAGCGTCTGGGTTACAAGGTGGTGGGCGAGCTTACCGATTATATCGTTGCGGGCCACTCGGAGATTCTGCTCCGCAAGTCCGTGGCGCCGCTGAGCGAGTTCAACCGCAAGACTGCGCAAGGATCAGTGGCGTAGGTGTAGTTGAGGCTTCGCGGTCGATATGGGGATGGCGCGCACTGCCGCCGCAAGGTAGGATCGAAGATGCGAGAAGCACGTTTGCGGCCCGAGTTCGCGGATCTCTACCCCACCCTGACTCCCGGACAGTGGGAGCCCGCCGCTCGCATCGCTGAGGTCGTGCTCGCCCGTCTCCTGCTCCTGGAATTTTCTGAAGCTCCCTTGCAGGACCGGGTGCTGAACGAACAACACTTCGAATTTCGCGGAGAGACTCCGGACGGCGCCCCGCGTAAATCCGTCGGCTCGAGACTGGCTGATCCCGGCAACGACTGATGGAAGACCTACGATATCCTATCGGACCGTTTCAGTTCGATGGCCGGGCGAATGCCCAGCTGAGGGAGCATTGGATCGCCGAGATCGCTGCCGCGCCCGGCGGTCTGCGAGCCGCCGTCACCGGACTTTCTCCTCAACAGCTGGACACCCGGTACCGGGAACATGGATGGACGGTCCGTCAGGTAGTGCACCACGTTCCTGACAGTCATCTGAATGCGTACGTCCGCATGAAGCTGGCCCTGACTGAAGAGGAACCCACCATCAAACCATACGAGGAGGCCCGGTGGGCAGAACTGCCTGACGTCGGCGCCACGCCGGTGGAAACCTCCCTGACTCTGCTGGACTGCCTTCACCGCCGGTGGGTACTTCTGCTCCGAGCGCTCTCTCCCGAACAGTTTGCCCGCCGTTTCCGCCATCCCGAACACGGCCGCAGCATTGGGCTCGATGAGGCGGTGGCGATGTACGCCTGGCACGGACGGCACCACACGGCCCAGATAATCTCACTACGAGCTCGAATGGGATGGACATCCTGAATACGACGTTCCTGCGCACGGCCGGCCTGCTGGTTCTCTCCAATATCTTCATGACTTTCGCCTGGTATGCTCACCTGAGGGATTTGGCACACCGGCCGTGGTACGTCGCCGCCATCATCAGCTGGAGCATCGCGCTTTTCGAGTACCTCCTGCAGGTACCGGCCAACCGCATCGGTTACAGCGCATTCTCTCTGGCTCAGCTCAAGATCCTGCAGGAGGTTATCACTCTGGCGGTGTTCGCCCCTTTTGCAATCCTTTACATGAATCAGCCCATAAAGCTCGACTACCTCTGGGCTGCGCTGTGCCTGCTGGGCGCCGTGTACTTCGTGTTTCGGTCTCCGGCTTCATGAATCGCACCCGGTTGCTCACCTTCACGCTGCTCTGGCTGATTCCCCCGGCGAGCGCCCAGCAGCCTGGCCCCCGCGCCAGAGATCTCGGCATACCGCTCGACGGAGATACCGGTCCGCTGAACGCAATCACCGATGTCCCCGGTGTGGCGGTGGGCCACGTAACCCTGATCCGCGGAACCGGAAAGCTCCGGGTAGGGTCTGGCCCGGTTCGGACCGGGGTCACCGCGATCTTTCCGCGCGGTCAGAAGGACCTCGCTCCTGTCTTCGCCGGTTGGTTCAGCCTGAACGGCAATGGAGAAATGACGGGAATACCGTGGATAGAGGATTACGGCCAGATGCTCTACCCAGTTACCCTCACCAACACCAACAGCGTGGGCACGGTGCGGGATGCAGTCATCGAGTGGGGGAGGCCCCGAATTCCTGGTGTGTTCAACTGCTGCCTGCCGGTGGCGACGGAGACCTGGGACGGCGACCTCAACGACATTTACGGGTTCCATATAAAGAAGGAGCACGCCTTCGCTGCCTTCGATTCCGCCAAGTCGGGACCGGTTGCCGAAGGAAATGTGGGAGGAGGCACCGGAATGCAGTGCCTCGGTTTCAAGGGTGGGATCGGCACGGCTAGCCGGCGACTATCCCCCAGGTCGGGAGGCTTTACCGTTGGCGTGCTGGTTCAGTGTAATTTCGGCTCTCGCCGGCAGCTCAGGATTGCGGGTATTCCCGTGGGCCGTGAAATCGACGACCTGGATCCCTGTTACGTTGGAATCCTCCCGCTCCCCGATCCGCAAGCCAAACGCTGTCCCGGAGGGTCCCCCGCGCAACGCGAGCAGGGCTCGATCATAGTCGTGATTGCGACCGACGCGCCGCTGCTACCGAATCAGCTGCGGCGGGTGGCCCGCAGGGCGGCGCTGGGCATTGGAAGAATGGGAGGAGTAGCCGGGGCAGGATCCGGCGATCTCTTCCTGGCTTTCTCTACTGCCAGCACGGGCGCGGCCGACACCGCCCGAATCACCTCGGTTCGAATGCTCCAGGACCAACGCATCGATCCGATCTATGAGGCGACGGTGCAGGCCACTGAAGAAGCCATCATCAATGCCCTGCTTGCGGCAAAAACCATGACCGGCGCCAACGACCTTCGAGTTGCAGGACTACCCCATGACCGCCTGCGCACGATCCTTCAGAAATACAACCGGTTAGAAAAGCCCCAGGCGAATCAGGAATAAGGCGGCCTTTCTCCATCCCAGCTTCCAGCGGCAATCGGGTGAAAGGTCCGCCAGGTGGTTACGTATGGCTCTACCATGA
>DASPKB010000510.1:0-2079 GCA_035628315.1 Gemmatimonadales bacterium
CGCGGCATGACGCGGCTGGCTCGGGAACACCGTTCGATCAATCTGGCTCAGGGCTTTCCCAACTTCCCGGCGCCGGACCTGTTGAAGGAAGCGGCCCGACGGGCCATTCACGACGACATCAACCAGTACGCGATCACCTGGGGAGCGCAGCGGCTGCGCCAGGCGCTGGCGCGAAAGTACCATGAGTGGTATGGCCTGGAGATCGACCCTGATCGGGAGATCACGGTAACCTGCGGCGCTACCGAGGCGATGATCTCGACTCTGCTGGCCGTGGTGAATCCGGGAGATGAAGTGATCGTGTTCGAGCCATTCTATGAGAATTATGGGCCGGACACGATCCTGGCCGATGCCAGCCCGGTGTTCGTTCCGCTCGAAGCCGGGAAGCCACTCGACCTGGACCGACTCGCAGCCGCATTCACGCGGCGTACCCGGGCTATCATCGTGAACACGCCGAGCAACCCGGCGGGGAGAGTTCTTACCCGGGAAGAGCTGAGTGCCATAGGCGACCTCTGTGTGCGTTATGGCGCCCTGGCCGTAACCGACGAGATCTACGAGCATATTCGCTTCGAGGGCGACCACATTCCGATTGCCACGCTGCCGGGCATGCGTGAGCGGACGGTCACGATCAGCGGAGCGTCCAAGACCTTCAGCGTGACGGGATGGCGGGTCGGATGGATCGCCGCCCCGCCGGGCCTTACCGACGCCATCCGCAAGGTCCACGATTTCCTGACCGTCGGCGCACCCGCGCCCCTCCAGGAAGGCGTTGCGGTTGCACTCGAACAATTAGGTGATGATTTCTACCATAAGCTGGCGGGAGACTACCGCGCCCGACGTGACCTGCTCTATGCCGCTCTCGTTGATTCTGGGTTCATATGCACGCCGCCGCAGGGCGCGTACTACATCCTCTGTGACTTTTCCGCTCTGTCCGACCCTGCCGGCACCGGCACCTCTCTTTCTGACACAGAATTTTCCGTGTGGCTATCACGTGAGGTCGGCGTGACGCCGGTGCCGGGCTCCAGCTTCTTTCGCCAGGGTGGACGCTCGCTGGTTCGGTTCGTCTTCTGCAAGACGGATGATATTCTGCTCGAAGCTGCCAGCCGGCTGCGCTCAATGCGGTCGCGCCGCCCTGAGAATGCCGAACGACCGGAGGAGCCGGCTACCCGGAGCGGCCTCCAGGCCTGAGCTGATGGAATCCTCTACCTCGGGCCGCCCGGTCGCCGTGGTCACCGGGGCTTCTGCGGGGATCGGCAAGGAGTTCTGCGTGCGGCTGGCGGCGCGGGGCTACGATCTCATTCTGGTGGCGCGCGACGGTAACCGGCTGGAGGCGCTTCGCGCCGAGCTGGAGCAGCGGCACGGGATAACTGCCGACGTGTTCCCCGCGGATCTCTCGCTGGATGACGACGTGAGCCGGCTGGCCGGGCTGATGGCTGGAACCTCGCGTCTCGCCATGCTGGTGAACAACGCCGGATTCGGTACTAGGGGAAACCTTGCCGACGCGAGCCCAGCGCGGCAGGAGGCCATGCTTCGGCTACACACACTCGCGCCCATGCGATTGACTCAGGCGGCGCTTCCGGTTCTGCTCAGGAACCGCAAGGGCGCAGTCGTTAATGTGTCGTCGGTGGCCTCGTTTCTGTATTCGGCGGGGAACGTCAACTACTGCGCAACGAAGGCATATCTCACCAACTTCAGCGAAGGACTCGCAGCGGAGCTGCGGGGCACCGGAGTCCAGGCTCAGGCACTCTGCCCGGGATTTACCCGCTCCGAGTTTCACCAGAGGATGGACGCCGATATTGAAAGCATTCCCGGCTGGATGTGGATGAGCGCCAGCCGCGTAGTGGAGACTTCGCTTCGGAGTCTGGAGCGCGGCGGGCCGGTCGTGTGTGTTCCTGGTTTCCGGTACAAGCTTGCAGTTCTTCTGCTTCATCTCCTGCCTCGCAGATTGATCGGACCACTGGCCCGGCTTCGTGCCCGGCAGGTGTGAGCCGGCTCCATAACCGGCGACCAATGCAACCCGTTGCAGTCGGCGTCACGGCTGGTAGCACTCCTGCCACACGTGGAGTCCACGACTGTGGCCTGAAT
>DASPKB010000511.1:0-2683 GCA_035628315.1 Gemmatimonadales bacterium
TACATCGGGATCAGCATCACCTCGAAGAAGACGTAGAACACGAAAAGGTCGAGCGCGATAAAGACCCCGATCAATCCGGTGAGCAGCGTCAGCATGAGCGCGTAGAAGGCGCGCTCCTTCCGACTGATTGAGGTCCAGCTAGCCAGTACGCTGAGGGGCATCATCACGGTGGTGAGCAGCACCATGAAGAGCGATATGCCGTCGATCCCAACCCGGTAGTTGATGCCCCAGCGCGGAATCCAGGGTGTGCTCGAGACCAGCTGCATCCCGCCCTGTCTCGGGTCCAGGTCCCACCAGAGTCCGAGTGAGATGATCAGTTCCAGGAGCGTTACGACGAGTGCGGTACGCTTGGCGCTCCGCTCGTCGCCGAGCAGCACCGGTATGACACCAGCCAGCGGCAGCAATACCAGCGCATGCAGGATCCACCCGCTGTATCCGATCGAGTCCAGGAACTGGATCATACCGGGCTCACCGGGCCACGAGATTGAGGATCCAGAGGGCACCCACCAGGAAGAGCACCACGTATACCCCGACCTGTCCCGTTTGCAGTCGGCTGCCTAGCCAACCCAGGCCACGGGACAACTTTGCCGTTCCGTTGACGGCAGCGCCGTCCACGACACCCTGGTCTACACCTTTCCAGAGGACGAACCGGGAGAGCCAGACGGTTGGTCGAACAATGACCGCATCGTATATCTCGTCGACGTAGTACTTCCGATACAGAATGCGGGCGAGCCCCGTGTCCGCAGGCGCCTGGTCGGCCGGCACGGTGGGCCGGCGGAGCGTGGCCTTCCAGCCGGCAAAGAGGCCGGCGGCTCCGATCAGGACTGCGGCGCCGACGAGGAAGTACTCGGTGCTTCCATGGGGCAGCTCCAGCCGGAAGAATGCCGCAGCAGGAGCCGTGACCGGCTCGATCCAGTGCTCCAGAGCCGCCCCTCCCCCGACCAGAGGCGGGAGATTCAGGATCCCTCCGACCGCACTCAAAACTCCGAGGACTACCAGAGGTCCGGTCATGATCCAGGGAGCTTCATGCAGATGACTCCGCTCCCGCTCGCCGGTGCGGTTGGATCCCAGAAACGTCATGGTCATCAGCCGGGCCATGTAGAAGGCGGTCAGCAACGCCGCCAGCACACCCATGCCGTAGAACACGTAGTACGCCGGATTCGACTCGCCCCGGGCAAAGGCTGCGGCGAGAATCTCGTCCTTGGAGAAGAAGCCGGAGAACGGCGGGATTCCCGCGATGGCGAGGGTAGCTACCAGCATCAACCAGAACGTGACGGGCATGTACTGCTTGAGACCACCCATGTTCCGCATGTCCTGAGCGTCGGCGTGCGAGTGCGTAGCGTGGTAAGCATGATGCATCGCATGGATCACGCTACCCGACCCCAGAAACAGCAGCGCCTTGAAGAAGGCATGGGTGGTAAGGTGGAACAGCCCCGCTGCATAGGCACCAGTTCCCACACCGAGGAACATGTAGCCAAGCTGGGATACCGTGGAGTAGGCCAGCACTCTCTTGATATCGTATTGCTTGAGCCCGATGGTGGCGGCGAATAGCGCGGTGAGCGCGCCGATCCCTGCGACCACCGTGCTGGAGAGAGGCGCGAGCGCAAAGAGTACGTTGGTGCGCACCACGAGATAGACGCCTGCGGTAACCATGGTGGCGGCATGGATCAGCGCCGACACTGGCGTGGGGCCTGCCATGGCGTCAGGCAGCCAGGTATAGAGCGGAATCTGGGCCGACTTTCCGGTGCAGCCCAGAAAGAGGAACAGGGTTATCGCGGTGACTACTCCGCCACCGGCCGCAAGCGCCCCAGGAGCCTTCTCGACCATTCCGGTAAAGGTCAGCGTTCCCAACGAGTTCCAGATCAGGAACATGGCCACCAGAAAACCGAAGTCTCCGATTCGATTGACGATAAAGGCCTTTTTGCCCGCATCGGCATTGGCCTTCTCGGCGAACCAGAATCCGATCAGCAGATAGGAGCAGAGTCCAACGCCTTCCCAGCCGATGAACATGACGGGGAAGCTCGACCCCAGCACCAGCACCAGCATGAACACGACGAAAAGGTTCAGATAGGCGAAGTACCGGGCGTAACCCGGGTCTTCCTTCATGTACCCTACGCTGAACAGGTGTATAAGGCTGCCGACTCCGGTCACGATCAGCAGCATGACGGTGGAGAGCTGGTCTACCTGGAGAGCAAAGTCGATCTGCAGCGATCCGGCGGGCAGCCATCGCCAGAGACTCACGATGATCGGATTGTGCGGCGGATGGCGCCAGAGCTCCAGGAAGATGGCGGCCGCCACGGCAAACGACGCCAGCAGCACGCCCACCCCAACGAACGAGACCGCGCTCTTGGCGGTAGGCCGCCGGAGCGAAAGAGCGCCGTTCACCAGGAAGCCTAGCAGAGGGAACGCCACCGTGAGCCAGACGAGGGAGGTCATCGCACCGGCTCAGTCCGAGGATGATGCATCAGCCTCGCAAGAGATTGATGTTTCCGAGATCGACCGACTGCTTGTGCCGGAAGATGCCGATGATGATCGCCAGACCGACCGCGGCTTCCGCGGCTGCCACGGTCATTACGAAGAAGACCATGACATAGCCGCTCGCCCCGTGGAGCTGGGCCAGAGCCACAAAACTCAGGTTGACGGCATTGAGCATCAGCTCGATACACATGAACAGCACGATGGC
>DASPKB010000512.1:0-4754 GCA_035628315.1 Gemmatimonadales bacterium
TTCAGCCGGACCTGCAGCGAGGTGATGCCACCCCTCTCTGCCGCAAGGGCGACTTGAACCAGATCGCGCCCGCGGACATGCCGGTCATCGGTCACCAGCATGAGCCGAACCAGGGCCGCTACATTAGGTCGCATGATGCCACCTGTTCGTCTTCACGGCATTCGCGGAGCGACCACCGTTGACCGGAATGACGCCAACGAGATTCTGGCCGCCACGGACGAGCTGCTCCGCGCAATCATAGACGCCAACGGGCTCCAGCCTGACGACATCGTGAGCGCGTTGTTCACGGTAACTCGGGACCTTGATGCAGCCTTCCCGGCCAGAGCGGCCGAAGAATTCGGGTGGAATATTGTCGCGCTGCTGCATGCGACCGAGATCCCTGTGCCCGGATCGCTGCCCAGGTGCATTCGGTTGTTGGTTCACGCATACACGTCTCGCACCCGGTCCGAAATCAGACACTGCTACCTGCGGGGAGCAACGGCCCTTCGCCCCGACCGGGCGTGAGCGCCGTTCGGGTTACTCCCCGGGGAGCCGAGCGCTGGGTCCGCGGCCATCCCTGGATTTATCGCAGTGATGTGATCAGCGGTCCGGCCGAGCCGGGGCTCGTTGCGGTCGAGGATTCTCGCGGACGTTTCATCGGACAGGCACTCCACTCCCCCCGTTCCGAGATCAGACTGCGGCTGTTGGAGCGAACCAGCCGGCCGGTCGACGAGGGCTGGTGGCGCGAGCGTTTGCTGGAGTGCGCCGCACGGCGGCGGCACATCGATGCTACCGCGTACCGGCTGGTACACGGCGAAGGCGATGCGCTCCCGTCGCTGGTTGTCGACCGTTATGACCGCTGGCTGGTGGTTCAGATTCTGACTGCTGGCCTGGAAACACAGCGGAACGCCATTGTCGGTGCCCTGCATGACGCGTTCGCGCCCGACGGCATCTTGCTGCGAAACGACGTGCCGGTTCGTAGCCGGGAGGGGCTTCCAATCGAGTCTGTGTTGCTGCACGGAATGGTGCCGCCGGAGATCGAAGTGCGTGAAGGCTCGGTACGCTACCTGGCCGCGCCATGGAAGGGACAGAAAACCGGTGCGTTTCTCGACCAGCGCCCCAATCGCCTGCTCGCCGGCCGGCTCATGGTCCCGAACGGGCGTGGGCTCGACTGTTTTACATATCACGGTTCCTTTGCTCTGCATCTGGCCCAGCACGCGGCCAGTGTACGAGCGCTCGACGCCAGTCGGGAAGCGTTGGATCGCGGAGCACAGAACGCTGCCCTGAATCAGCTCCGCAACATTGAATGGCAGGAGGCGGATGTGTTCGAGGCATTGCGCGCAATGGAGAGGGCGCGCGAGAGCTTCGATACCATTGTCGTTGATCCACCGGCGTTTGCCAAATCCAAGGCATCGGTCCCGGCGGCTCTTCGGGGCTACCGGGAGATAAATCTCAGGGCGATGCGTCTACTTGCCGCTTCGGGGGTCCTCCTGACCGCGTCTTGCTCCTATCATGTGCGACTTCCCCAGTATTTGGGAATGCTGGCCGAAGCTGCCGGTGACAGCGGCCGACGATTGGTGCTGGAACAGATTCTGGGCCAGGGCGAAGACCATCCCGAGGTGCTGACCATCCCGGAGACGAGCTATCTCAAGGGTGCGGTTCTCCGCCGACTCTAGACTTTAGAACCGGCCCTTCCCAACTTCTACCATGCCCAGCGGAGCAGCCTCTCGGGAAAAATCGTCCGGGGTGCGCCGGGTTCTTGGCGGCATCCTGATCGCCAATCTCGTGGTTGTGGCCGTCAAGTTCGCCGTCGGCCTCCATACCAACTCCCTGGCAGTGTTCGGCGATGCCCTCCAATCGTCGGTTGATTCGGTAAACAACTTCTTCGCCATCTTTGTCGTACGGGTAGCGGCGAAGGCGCCAGACGAGGATCATCCCTACGGACATGCCAAATTCGAGACTCTGGGTGCCCTGCTCATCGCCCTGCTGCTGGCACTTTCCATCTTCGAGCTGGTCCGCGGCGCCGTCGCCCGCCTGGTCACCGGAAGCCCGGTTGTCAGCGTCTCGACCACCGCCCTCGCGCTTCTGGTGTTTACCCTGGCTATAAACATCGGTGTAGTCTGGTTCGAGACCCGTGCAGGTCGCCGCCTGGGCAGCGACCTGCTTCTGGCAGATGCGCTGCATACGCGCACTGACGTGTTCATCACCATCGGCGTGCTCGCCGGGTTAGCCCTGGCCCGCTCGGGGCTCGCCTGGGCTGATCCCGCGCTCGCGCTCGTCGTCGCCGTTCTGGTGGGACGTGCCGGCTATCAGATTCTCCGTCGATCCATCCCCACCCTGGTGGACGAACGGGCCTTCGACCAGGCCACTATTCAGCGGGAAGCCGAAGAGGTCGAAGGTGTTATTTCGGCATACGCGATTCGCTCTCGGCACGCGGGCGACCGCAGGTTCGCCGAGCTGACCATTGCGGTGGATGGGCGGAAGAACGTGACTAGCGCCCATCTTATAGCGGACCAGGTGGAAGATCGGCTTCGAGACCAACTCCAGCTCGATCAAGTCACGGTGCACGTCGAGCCATGCTGAGCTTAACCGAGGTCCGTCAAGCCGGGCGCCGCCGCAGAAGTCCCTATTCGGACAAGCAGCATTATCAGGAGTACATCCTGCAGCGCATCGAGGGCTACAAGAATTCCATAGGTCGGGACGAGTTGCTCCGACTGGGCGATGAGGCTGCCTCGGAGCTCCAGGCCACCGCCGAGGGCCAGTTCGTCCTGACCGAAGTTCTGATGCTCGAGTCGGTCGACCGGCTCATCATGAAGCGCCTCTCGCTGCGGCCCTACCGCCGCTGGAAACAACAGTTCATTCGTCTGCGAGCCGCGCAGCGCATGCCAACCCACTGGGGACTCGAGCCCCGCTGCCCACTGACGCCGCTGCTGCCCCGGATCGAGCCTGAGGACACGGCTCTGGTCATTGGAAGCGCGGCAGCGGCCACGACCTACCTGCTCGCAGCGCACGATGCCGCTGTGACGTTCCTGGCAGAGGACCTCGGCTCAGTCGAGAGGGTGGAGTCTCGTATGGCAGCAGAGGCTCTGTCCAGCCTGTTCGAGAGTTACGTCACCCAGTTTGAGCCTACTCTGCCTGGCTTCATGAGCTTCCTCGAGGGATTCGACGTAGTAGTCGTGGACCCCGGCATACTTCGAAAGCTGCCGGCATTGCACCGCCGTGAGTTGCTCGCTGACCTGCAACGGCGAAGCCGGCCAGGTGGTGTACACGTGATTCTTCCGACCTGCGCGGCCATTGTTCCTGAATCGCTGCGTTCATTGTACGAGGGGTGGATACTGGAGGAGGATCCAAAGCGAAGACGGCGCGGCAGCTCGAAGTCACCTCCTGGATTGATCCTCTGCAAGCCACTGTGTCCCGAGGACACAGACTGAGAGAGCGCCCGCGTCCGACCGACACGCGCCGAACCTGGCACGCCAGCCGAAGTACAAGAACTGCCCCAAGATGCAGCATCATCAAATCCGGCACGAACGGTGCACCTTCGATGGGAAAGTCCACTCCCCTCGTCAGGAGAACGCTTGTGGCCACTCGTGCGCTGGTTGCTCCGGCAGGACCGCTGGGAATCGTCATTCGGAGCGGCGCTCCGAAGCCGAAGCCGGTGAAGTTCTGGGCTTATCTGTGGGCGGCGGACGAGGATGACGCAGTCGAGCTGCCTTGGCACGAGCGAGTGCCGGCCGAGCACGCAGCGTAGCCCCTTCTACTCCGCGCCGGCTCGTACAGCGGCGGAAACGCCCCCGGACTCCGGTCCGGGGGTGTTTGTACGTTTGGACCACTCAGCGGATGCTGCGACTCACCTAAATCCCTTGCACCACACTAATTTCCCGCCTAGACTCGAACAGACCACCTACCCCTGATGATTGCACATGCCGACGCTCAGCATTAACGGCAAATCCATTTCGTTTGACTCCGGCGCCACGATCCTCGAGGCCGCCCGGAGTGCCGGAATCGAGATACCAACCCTGTGCTGGTATCCCAAGCTCCCCATCGTAGGCAACTGCCGGATCTGCCTGGTGTCGGTTCAGGGTCAGAACAAGCTGCTGCCGGCGTGCGCCACCCCCGCGGCAGATGGTATGGTGGTCGAGACGGAGTCCAATCCGGCGGTGGAGAATCGCCGAGGGGTGTTGGATTTCCTGCTCGAGCGTTATCCCGGCGAACACCTCGCAAACCGGGCCCCTCACGCCTCCAATGGTGGCAACGGTTCCGGAGGCGAGGTCGCCGCAGGCAACGGCGGGCGGGCCCACCCGCGCAACGAGTTCGAGCGCTACGTCGTTCAGTACGATGTGCCAGTGCGGCCGCATCATGATCTGTCGCTGCGTACCGGGGATGAGCGCCCCGGTGATGTGATGATCCAGCACGACATGAGCACCTGCATTCTCTGCACTCGCTGTGTTCGTGCTTGTGAAGACATCCAGGAGGTTGGGGTGCTCGAGGTCGCCATGCGCGGGGAGCACGCCCAGATCATCGTCGGCGGCGATGGGGACCCCGACCATGCCGGGTGTACCTGGTGCGGTGAGTGCGTCCGGGTGTGTCCCACTGGTGCCATTTTCGAGTTCATCCCCCGACAACAATACGGTGCCGATGTGGTACGGGCTCCCGACAAGGTGGTGCGATCGGTCTGCCCCTACTGTGCCGTTGGGTGTCAGCTGGACATTCACGTGAAAGACCGCGCCATCATGCGGGTGACGTCGCCCTGGATTGAGGAGGCCACGCCAAACCAG
>DASPKB010000513.1:0-5192 GCA_035628315.1 Gemmatimonadales bacterium
TTCAGCAACACTTACGGGAGATCGTTCGCTGCGCCGCCGCCCCATGCGTCGGGTAACCCTGCCGCTCTCCAGCATGGGTGCCAGGTTTACCGAGCATAATGGAGACGGGCTCCCCCTCAGCGTGACAGGAGCCGACCTTCAGCCACTCCGGTACGAGATGCCGGTCTCGAGTGCGCAGATCAAAAGCGCTCTCCTGCTGGCCGGATTAGCTGCTCGGGTGGAGGTGGCTCTGCACGAGCCGGGCGGCAGATCCCGAGATCACACAGAG
Organism: Gemmatimonadales bacterium; assembly: GCA_035628315.1. Classification (GTDB taxonomy): domain Bacteria; phylum Gemmatimonadota; class Gemmatimonadetes; order Gemmatimonadales; family GWC2-71-9; genus CAVVWJ01. The sequence continues at coordinate 269 of DASPKB010000513.1, forward strand.
CGGCTCCTGCGAGCCTTTGGATTTGAGGTTGAAGACAGTAATGAATGGGTGACCTTCCGTCCCACCGGGAGCATTCGCCCATTCGAGATGGAGGTGCCGGGTGACCCCTCCTCTGCCGCCTTTCTCGTGGGGGCGGGAATTCTGGCGGAGAGTGGCGAGCTCCGCATTGCCGGGGTCGGCACCAATCCGACTCGCACCGGATTTCTGCGCGTTCTCGAGCGGATGGGCGCGACGGTGCAGATCCAAAACCAGGAGGACCATTTCGGCGAGCCAGTAGGAGACCTGGTGGTCCGTCCGGCCCGGCTTCGAGCCACCGAGATCAGCGCCAACGAGATTCCCGGGTTGATTGATGAAATCCCACTGCTCGCGATACTGGCGTCGCGCGCGGAGGGTGTCACCGTGTTCAGGCAGGTCGGAGAGCTTCGCGTAAAGGAAAGCGACCGTCTTGGTCTCATTGCGGAAAACCTGCGTGCCGTCGGTTTGGAGGCTGAGGTTCAGGGGGATGATCTCGTAATTCAGGGAGGCGAAGAACCTCCCCGCGGCAAGGTCCGAACTGCCGGCGATCACAGGTTGGCCATGGCGTTTGCCGTTTTGGGTACGCTTCCAGACGCAGAAGTGTCGGTTGATGACATGGCGTGCTCCGCCGTGAGTTTTCCCCGATTTCCGGAGACACTCCGGTCCCTTGCAGGTACAGGTCGCAGATGAGCGGAGCAGTCATTGCAATCGATGGTCCTTCGGCGTCAGGGAAGAGCAGCACCGCCCGCGCCGTAGCTGAAGCACTCGGCTTTGCTCATCTGGATTCCGGATCGCTCTACCGGGGGGTAACACTGGTGGCCTTGAGGGAAGGTGCGCGGCGGGGACTACCCCGGCCGGGGCCGTCCGTGCTCAATCCCGAAACTATTCTGCGGGCGGCCGAAGATCGGGGGCTGATGTTGCAACCAGATGGCGCAGGTTTCTCGGCCTACCTCGAGGGTGAGCCGGCGGAGGACGCGTTGCGCAGCGCCGAGGTCACCGCCCACGTTTCAACCATTGCAGCCATGCCCGTCGTGCGCGAATGGGTAAATGCCAGGCTCAGGGCGCTGGTCAGGGCAGGGCAGGACGTGGTGGTAGACGGCCGCGACATCGGCACCGTGGTATTTCCCGACGCCGATCTCAAGATCTTCCTCACCGCCTCGCCCGAGGCCCGGGCCGGCCGTCGGATCAGCCAGCGCGGCATGGTGGTTCAGCCGGACCACCTCGATGCAGAGACCCAGGCACTGGCTGCGCGGGACCAGGCCGACTCTACCCGGGCCATTGCTCCCCTGCGTCCGGCCGAAGACGCCGTTCACCTCGATACCACCAGCCTCGACTTCCGGGAGCAGGTCCGTTTGATTGTCGACCGCGCCCGGCCCCTCTTTGATCGGCGCTGAACTCACCCACGCAACCCGTGAAAGTTGGCGCTATACGTTCCGGCACATCTGGGTTCCGCTGTCCCGGATGGCTCCCGCCGTGTCCGTGAAGGTCCACTGGTAGCGATCAGGAAAGAGGTCATAGCGCACAACCCCAATTGCGACGGTTGCCGTCTCGTAGAGCGGGTGGCGCGACAGCACCCCCATCGTCTTGATCCCGCCGGTACCGACCACAAACTGCCGCATACCCTCGCTCGACCTTGTGCCGTCACGGAGCGCCTTTGCCATACGCTCGTAACGGTGAGCGTGGCCGCTGATCACCAGCTCGCCACCATTGCGCTGGAGGATCTGCCACCACGGCCCCACCTTACCCGGCAACACCATGGCCTTCTGGTTGGTGGCGCACACGTTGGAGAACAGGGGGTAGTGGCACATCAGCAGCCGGTGCTTGCCGGGGTGGGCCGCAATGTCCTGGCGCATCCACTCAGCCTGCACCGCCGCATCGGCACCGCCCGCGCTGACGCTTTCGGTGTTGAGCACATATAGGCGCCAGTGCGCGCCCAGGTCTCGCGCGTAGTACGGCTCGGCCCCGGTATAGGCGTAGTATTCCGCGCCGCGATTGGTCATCCGGTCGTGGTTGCCCATGGTGCAATAGGTCCGATCGAGGAACCCGCCCCACGTTGGGTGGTAGCAGTCCCGGTACTCCGCTGCCGTTCCGTTCTGCACCAAGTCGCCGGCATTGAAGGCCATGGCAGTCGGATCCGCGTCCAGCACCGCCCGGATCATCCGGGCGGTCTCGTGACGGCTCCGCAGGTGCCACGTGGTAGCCTGCGATGGCTGCGGGTCCCCAGCCCCGATGAGAGTAAAGCCCTCCCCTACTGCGGCTGAGCCGAGAGAGGGCGATAGCAAGCTATCAGTGCGGCAACCAGCGATGCCGGCAATGAGCGGGGCAGCGAAGACGCCGAGAGCCTGGCGTCGAGAAATTGGATCGTGCAAGAGAGACACCTCAGGGTTCAGGGTACCCTCTATGCTACCTCGCGTGATCAAGCAGACATCAAGCCGTACACGCGGGGGCCTGCGGCTGAGTAGCCGATCAGGAAGGTAGGGAAAGTGAGGTGCGTCAGGGCAGTGTCTAGTTTACTGGCAACCGCTTGCTAGATCTTGCGTTGGGGGCATGAGGCCGCTATCCTCATGGGCTCTCGACTGTCGCGTTCCAAGTGGAAGCGGCGTAACCTATGCCCGGGCCTGACCGACCCGGCTCTTTCAAGGACGGCACCCTTTCGCATGCTCGATCAACTTCATCCTTCAACCGACCAGTTCACTTCTCCTACCGGCCTGCGCGTTCGCCAGGATCTCTACGACGAGGATTACTCGGACGAGGACTACGAGCAGATGCTCTCGATGTACGAGGGCACCATGTCGCAGATCGTCGAAGGTGAGATCGTCAAATCGAAGGTTCTCCGGGTCACCGATAACGCTGTAATTCTGGACGTCGGCTTCAAGTCCGAAGGCTCCGTCCCCCTGGACGAGTTCAAGGACCCTCACACCCTCAAGGAGGGTGATGAGGTCGAGGTATTCCTCGAGCATCTCGAGGACCAGGAAGGCGCCGTCGTCCTGTCCAAGAAGAAGGCCGACTTCATGCGGGTCTGGGAGAAGATCCGCGTGGCCCACGAGAACGATCAGCCGGTGGAAGGAACCCTGGTCAAGAAGATCAAGGGTGGGGTGGTGGTGAACCTGATGGGGGTGGACGCCTTCCTTCCCGGTAGTCAGATAGCGCTCCGGCGGGTGCCGAACATCGACGAGCTCCTGGGCCAGACCTACGAGTTCAAGATCATCAAGCTGAACAAGCGGCGCCGGAACATCGTGGTCAGCCGCCGGGTAATTCTGGAGAACGAGCGGGCCCACAAGCGCGAGCACCTGATGAAGGAGCTGGCGGTTGGCCAGGTTCGTAAGGGCGTGGTCAAGAACATCACCGATTTCGGAGCCTTCATCGATCTCGGCGGGGTGGACGGTCTGCTCCACATCACTGACATGTCGTACGGCCGCGTGTCACATCCCACAGAAATGGTCGGGATCGGCCGCGAGGTCGAGGTCAAGATCCTCGACATCGACTGGCAGCGGGAGCGGATCAGCCTGGGCATGAAGCAGCTCCAGTCGTATCCCTGGCAGAACGTGGCGGCCAAGTATCCGGTGGGAACTCGGGTGCAGGGCAAGGTGGTGTCGATCACGAACTACGGCGCCTTCGTCGAAATCGAACCGGGCATCGAGGGACTGGTGCACATCTCGGAGATGAGCTGGACCCGGAACGTGCGGCACCCTTCGAAGATCGTGAGCATCGGTGAGACCATCGAGGCCGTAGTCCTCAAGGTGGACGAAGCGGAGGAGAAGATCTCGCTCGGCATGAAGCAGACCGAGCAGGATCCCTGGATGGTGCTGCCGCTCAAGTATCCGGTCGGCACCCGGATCAACGGAAAGGTCCGGAACCTCACCAGCTTCGGCGCCTTTGTGGAGATCGAGCCCGGCATCGACGGTCTGATCCACATTTCGGACATGAGCTGGACCAAGCGGGTGCAGCATCCGTCCGAAGTGGTCAAGAAGGGCGACGCGGTCGACGTGGTCATCCTCAACATCGACGCCGAGAACAAGCGGATCTCTCTGGGCCTGAAGCAGGCTGAGGAAGATCCCTGGCTCCGGATCGGCGAGACCTACCCGATCGGCATGGAGATGCGGGGCCGCGCGGTCCGGCTGATGGACAAGGGCGTGGTAGTCGACCTGGGCAACGACATCGAGGGCTTCGTCCCCATGTCGCAGCTGGGCGTGGCCGACATCGAGAACCCGGGTGACGCCGTGAAGGAAGGACAGGCGCTCGACCTGAAGGTGCTCGAGGTCGACCCAATCCACCACCGCATTGTGCTGGCCGTGATTGGGTTCCCGGATGAGCCGATCATCCCTCCCGCCAAGCCGGCGTTCGAAGAAACCACGGCGATGGAGTAGGGCGGAAGAGACGGCAAGGGAAGAGGGCGGAGGGATCGCAAAGGTCCCGCCGCCCTCTGCTCGTTACAGCCTCGTCTTCAACGCCACTTCCGGCTTCTCCGCTCTCTCCGCCCTCTATATCTTCTCCCCCCATGCCCGACCCCCATAAACTCCTCGACGAGCTGCATCACCGGCAGGCCCTCAGCGAACAAGGTGGTGGCGCCGATCGCATCGCGCAGCAGCATAAGAAAGGCAAGCTTACCGCGCGCGAGCGGCTGGACCTGCTGCTGGACGAGGGCAGCTTCACCGAGCTCGACCGCTTCGTGACTCACCGATCAACCGACTTTGGACTGGATCGTCAGATATATCCGGGGGATGGCGTGGTCACCGGATCAGGCAGGATCGATGGCAGGCTGGTGTATGTGTTCGCCCAGGACTTCACCGTCTTCGGCGGATCTCTCTCCGAAGCCCACGCCGAGAAGATCTGCAAGATCATGGACCTGGCCCTGAAGACCGGGGCTCCTGTGATCGGCTTGAACGATTCCGGCGGCGCTCGGATTCAG
>DASPKB010000514.1:0-3277 GCA_035628315.1 Gemmatimonadales bacterium
CGCCAGTCCTCGTCTGTAATGAATCGAGAAACTTTATTACATCGGCATACGATGATGTCTCCCGGTATCCAGTACGCTCCGGGCGAGTGGTTTGGCCGAAAAGCGGGGTCGCCGCCGCGGCGAGACTGACCAGTGCCAGCCTTTCAGCGAGCCGCATCGCCGGTGCCGGGTACCAGGATCCGGGTCGTCACAACATCGGGATACCCGTTCTCGATAGTGAATGTGACCTCAGGTATCAGAGTGCCGTAGGCAGGCCCGGATAACGTCCGGTCTGGTGACCGCCGGTATCTGGCCCACGCCTTCCGTACACCGGGATGAGTCAAGACACGGGATGGCTGCTCGGCATGCTGGATAAGCAGGGCTGTTACGCGAGCCGGTTCCTGTATCTGCAGTGCGAGCGCCCGAACCAGAGCATAGCCCAACACGTGCTGCTCGTCGGCCCCGCGCTGCACCATGTCTGCACGTTTTTCCAGCTCACCCAGGGCGAGCAGCGGCCAGCGCTGCGCCAGCGGGGCGAGAATGCGTTCAGCGCTCCACTCGGCGAAGCCTTCGGCCAGATAGGGCTGGACCCCGGGAAGCTCCACCTGAAGCAGATTTTCGCCGGTGATGGATTGGGCAAGCATTTCGAGCTGAGCTCGGTGGAACAGCAGGTGTTGCCATTCATGCACGATGGCGCTCAAGGCAAGCACCGGCATGTACGCGGGGTCAATGACAATGGCGTCCTCAGGCTCGAGAAAGCCGTTCAGACTCTCCCGCGCTCGCCGCGAGACCGTAGTCAAGCGCAGGGTTTCACGTTTCGTCCGAAGCAACGCGAGATTGGTGTCGCCGGGAGGTAACCGCTTGAGTGCCCGGAGCAGGTTGGCTTGACCATTGCGGTCGAGCCAGGCCGATGCGCTCGGACTCTCCGCAGCGACGATCTGCTGCACGAGCTCCGCCGGTACTCCATAGCGCGGAACCGCCTGTGGGTATCCGAACCAGCGCGGCTGGATAGCTGGGACCGGAGGCGCAGCTGGCTGGGCCGACAGCGCTGCCCACTCCGATTTCACCCGGTCGCGAATCGAGGCTCCGCCCAACCCATTCAGCCAGGGCTCCCGAAGGAAGAAGTTCAGTGCGGCCGCATACCACAGCCTGCCTTCCGCGTACCCCTGCAACAGCAGGAGCACAGCGCGCGACGAGGCTGAGTCGGCCCGGGAGAGTCGCAATCGCGCGGCGGCAAATGCGGTTGAATCGTTCTGAGCCAGTACCGCGAGCGAGTAAAGCGCCCGCGGAAGCGCCTCCTCACTCACCGTTTCATCCGCGGCCATCCAGTGCGCCGCGATCAGGGCAGGTCTTGCCGCGTCCCAATCCAGATCCGGACTGCGTCTGCGGGCCGAGGCGAGAGCCGCGTCGTGGAGATCCACGATCCACATGCCCGCGGGCCGAAAGATGCCGTCGAACCGGGCACGGACGCTGTCCGATGGGATGGCTGAACGAATGGACTCCAGCGTTCGCTGCGAGGCGGCGAGCAGCTCCTTTCTTCGGTACAGCCCCATCACGTGGTGCGAGCGGTTGCTCTTCAGCTCGTCGCCTTCAAGAGGCTCGACTCCGCTAGCGATGGCGGCCCTGCGATACGCCCGAATCGTGAGGGACTCCGGAGCGAGCGCGGCGGCGGCTCGGAGCCAGGGCCCTGGAATCTTCATCAAGGCCTCATTACGTCTCAGGACGAGCTGTCGCAGCTTGAAGCGAGGGAGCTCGTCCGGCTCCGATCGGAGACCGGAAGGCGCCTGGGCACCCGCCGGGCTCACAGCAACGCCCAGCAGCAGCGCGAGGAGAGTCGGGCACGATTTCACTATCGAATCACTACTGAGCTAGCCAGGGAGGCCTCCCATGACTGACGATCCCAAGCCCGCTCCGCGGCGGCAGGTTCCGCCGCTCATGGATCGTCTCGGTGAGCTGTGCAATGCCGGACGCGACAGCGCCACGTATCTGTGGCAGGTCCCGAACGACGAGAGTGTTCGCCGGAAGATTGCAGAGATTCTGGCGGAGATCAAAACTGAGGCAGCTAAAGGAAACCGCCGCGAGATGGGCCGTGTGGCTGCGGAGCTGGAGAGTGCGCTGGCGGTGTCACCTAGTCCGCAGCAGGTGGAGGTGCTGCAGGACGGGTTCGACCGGTTGCACCGGCTCTGGGCGGCGGCCAAGAGCGGGTTGTTTTAAGGCTCGCTCCGCACTTCGCCCACGTCTTCCTGAGTTGCACTGGCCGGGCGGCGTTCCACCAGCTTGGCCTGAACCGGCGCCCCCTCCGCCAGGCGCTCCTGCCCGCCTACCACCACCTGCTCTGCATCCTCGACGCCGTTCTTGATTTCAACGAAGCCCGGGGTGCGGACTCCGAGCTCGACCTGACGGCGGGTCGCCTTTCCATTCGCCACTACCCACACGAAGTTCGAGCCCTGCAGCGGGAGCACGGCATCTTCCGGAATGACTACGGCATCGGGCCGCACCGCTGTCGCCAGGCGAGCTTCGATGAACATGCCCGCCTGAAGCTCCCGGCGGGGGTTGGGCACCTGCGCTTTGACGGTGATGGTGCGTCCAGGCAGCTTCACGACTGGATCGACGAAGTCGACCTTGCCGGTGAACTGGCGGCCCGGTAGCGCAGCTACCCGGAAGGATACCTGCTGGGCCACCTTCAGCTGGTCGGCATAGCGTTCAGGAACCTGGAACGATGCCCGCTGGGGCGAGACTGTCTGGAGCGATACCAGGCGAGTCTCGGTCGTGACGTAATCGCCAAGGCTCACAAATCGCTGGCCGACAACCCCGCCGAACGGCGCTCGAACCAGGGTCCGATCCAGCCGAACCTTGAGCCGCTCGAGCTGCGCTTCGTTGCTCCGCATGGTCGCTTCGGCACGCTCGAGCTCCGCCTGGGATGATGCCTTCTGCCCCAGGAGCTCACGAGTACGGGTCAGCGACTGACGGGCCAAGTCGCGCTGGGCAGTGGCTTCAGCCACCTGGGCCTTGAGCTCGGCATCGTCGATCTTGAACAGCGGCGTACCGCGCGAAACCATTGCCCCTTCCCGAACCAGGATCTGAACCAGCCGTCCTTCGACTTCGGGCCTCAGCTCGATAGACTGCACCGCTTCGATCTGACCAGTGGCAAGGATGGCGTCGACGACCGTATCCGATCGTGCCGCCGCTGCTTCCACCGGCATGGCCGGTGGTCCACCGGATCCGCCCGGTCCGCCGCCGGGACCGTTCCCCGCTGACTCTGCCTTCTTACAGGCCGTGGCCGCTGCGAGCGCCAGGA
>DASPKB010000515.1:0-6416 GCA_035628315.1 Gemmatimonadales bacterium
CTGCTGCTATGGCGGCGCTCGAGGGGTGATCCGCGGTTCTCGAAAACCCGGGCATGATGTGGATGTTGCCATATGATGCTTCGCTGGCTCCTTGCCGCGATTCACCTGCTGGCACTCGGTATCGGGCTGGGAGCGGTCTGGGCCCGGGCCAAGGCCCTCAGCTCTCCGCTGGACCGACGGGAAAATCTGCAGCGGGTGTTCCTGGCCGACACCCTTTGGGGCGTGGCGGGATTTCTCTGGATCAGTACCGGGCTCTGGCGATTCCTTGGAGGTCTGGAAAAGGGAACCGCTTATTACCTCCAGAATCACGCGTTTTTAACCAAGATGGGTCTGCTGCTGCTGTTGCTGGTTTTGGAGGTCGGGCCAATCGTCACGCTGATTCGTTGGCGCCGGAGTGTGGCAGCCGGCTCACCAGTGGATTTCCAGGCAGCCCGACGTCTGGCAACCATCAGCCGAGTGCAGGTTTGGCTCGTCGTGCTGATGGTGTTCGCTGCCACCGCCATGGCGCGCGGGCTGGGTACTGGGGGTTCACCATGAGCGCGGGTCTGTGACCGCGTTGTCAGCCTACGTGGTAGTGGATGTCGATGTGCGAGACCGCGAGACCTACGAGCGGTACAAGGAGTTGGCTGCACCGGCGGTCGCGGCATATGGGGGGCGTTATCTGGTGCGCGGTGGCGCAACCCAGACTCTGGAGGGCTCCTGGTCTCCTTCTCGCCTGGTCATCCTGGAGTTTCCCACGGCAGAAGCGGGCCGAGCCTGGTGGAACTCTCCGGAGTATCAGCCTGCGAAAGCCTTCCGACAGGCCTGTGCCGGCACCGACATGCTGCTGGTGCAGGGCATGCGGGGCTGAGCTCGCGGCAATCGAGAGGGCTGCTGGTCGTACCATTCATGTATGGAGGTGTGATGCCGAAGCGTGAGGATGACCGGATCGCGAAGCTAGCCAAGAAGAACGCGGAGAAGGTCGTGCCACCCAAGCGAGACCGCGCCCGCCAGTTCGATCCTACTCTGCGGAAGAAGGCGGATGATGAAGAGCCGGAGACGGAGCGGTTCTTCAAGGAAATGAAGCGCCGGGAGTTCTGAGCGCCGCATGGTGCGCTCGCGTCCTCGCCGTCCAGTCCTCGCGGTATTCGTCTCCCTCCTACTGCTTGGCGGTGCCCTCCTGCTCATTGGTACGGCCCTCCGCCGGTTTACCCCGGGCGGGCGAGGACTACTGTCGGGCCCGGGTGAAACCACGGTCACCCACGGTGTGGTTGTGGAACAAACTCGGGCAGTGGCCAAACTGGTCTCGAGCGAAACCAGCGTACGCGACGTTGTCGTATACCAGAACCGCCGTCTCGGGTCAACGAAGCGGTCGCTGGTCGTGGTTACCGGAAAAGTTCTCTCCGGGTTGGATCTCGATGAGGGAACAAGGGTTGATATCGACCACTCCGCCCGACGGATCACGGTTCTGCTGCCTCGTGCGAAGGTGCTGGGCGTGGAAGTCACTCAGCTGCGCACCTACGACGAACGGAGTGGGCTGTGGAACCCGTTCCGGCCTGAAGACCGCGACACCATATATCAGCTCGCCCGTGATCAGCTGGTACTGGCTGCCGGCGAGATGGAGGTGGCAGCGCACGCCGAAGAGAGCGCCCGGCGCATGCTGGAGGCGCTGATCGACGCGGAAGGCTACATGGTGGATATCAGATTCGATCCGGACAGCACGTCGCGAAGTCTCCGGCAGACCGCCGGGGGCAGCGGCGCGAGAAGCGGCGAATGAGTATGGACCAGATCAATCTCGAGTTCCGCGGAAAGCAGATCAGCGCCGCTTTGAGCCGAGGTCAGACGCTGACCGGCGAGCTCCTGGTGGGCGAAGAACCGCCCATGTGGTATCTCACGATTGGTGGCACTGCATTGACCAAGCTGCCCGCACATCCCTCGGATACGGAAGCTTCGGTCCGTGGCCGTATTCTGGCGTGGTTGGAGGCTAACCCAGACATGCTCGACCGTGACCAGATCGTACTCGGGGGTGGCTGAGCCCGGTTACATTCCGGCGTTGCGGCGGCTGCCCCTGGTGGCCTCCGGTATGGCCCGACGCCACCCTGGTTGCGCGGCATTATTAACGGTGAGTGTTTCGTGAGCATAGACTCTCTGGCCTTCGATCCGCTCGACCCCGGCGCGCCGGAGTTCTGGCTCCGGCTCGGCACGGCCATTTTCTGCGGCGGCATCGTGGGGCTGGAGCGTCAACTCCGGGGCAAGGCAGCGGGCATTCGCACGAGCATTCTCATCTGCCTGGGAACCCAGCTCTTCGTGGCGCTCGGCGCATCGTTCGCGGGTGACCGGGTGGACCCCACGCGGGTTCTTGGGCAGGTGGTCACTGGAATAGGGTTTGTCGGCGGTGGTGTGATCCTGGCACGCGAAGGCGCCATCATAGGCGTGACCTCCGCTGCCGTCATCTGGGTGCTGGCCGCGCTGGGCTCCCTGATCGGCTTGGGCCACCTCCTCGCTGCCATCGTCCTTACGCTGGCGACGGTCGGCTTGTTGACCGGGGTCGAGCTCCTGGAATCGGTGTTCCGCCGACTACGTGAGGGAGCAACCGAGCGGGAGCTGGACCGCATCGATCTGGAATGACCAATCAGCCGGTCTTCTTCACTCTGACGTTACTGTTCGGGGCGCTCGCCTGCGGCGACCGGCGGCCGGGAGCTCCGCCGGCAAGTGCCCGTGACTCCGCCGACAGCACCTTTGCGCTGGTTCAGGCACGCGGCCGCGAGGCGATGGGGGTCGACCAGTACACCTCCACCCACCAGTTCGAGCCGCTGCCCGACGGCGGCCGCATCACGCTCACGCGAGACTCCACTGATCCCGCCGGTGAATCACGCATCCGCGCGCACATGCAGGAAATCGCCGCCGCGTTCAAGCGAGGGGATTTCCGGCTTCCCGGCTTCGTACACGATCAGGAAGTTCCCGGAACGGACGTCATGCGGGCGCGGCGCTCGGAAATCACCTACTCAGCCGAAAGCGTAACCGGAGGAGGGCAACTGCGAATACAGTCGCGCGACTCGGCTGCTATCACCGCCATTCACGAGTTTCTGGCCTTCCAGCGCCGAGACCACCGGGCGGGTGAGCACAGCCACCAATGAGCCCGGCCGACATCATCAAAGATGCAGTTGGGTCGATCCTGGATCGGGACCTCCGCGCGCTCGGCCGGGAGGTAGAGGCTTACCAGGATGAAGCGGATCTCTGGCGGGCGGTCCCCGGCATCAGCAACTCCGCCGGGACATTAGCCCTGCATCTTGCCGGTAACCTTCAGCACTTCATCGGCGCCTGCCTGGGCGGCAGTGGATACGTGAGAGACCGCGCGGCAGAGTTTTCCCGCCGCAATGTGGACCGCGCGGAGCTGCTTCGCGAAGTCGAGGCGGCGCGTGCCGCCGTGAAGGCGGCTCTGTCAAAGCTGGCTCCCTCACAACTGCTGGCTGACTTTCCTGAACCCATCGCGGAAACCCGTATAAGGACCGGTGATTACCTGATACATCTGGCGACCCACTTCGCCTACCACCTCGGCCAGGTGGATTATCACCGACGGGTTGTGACCGGATCCGACACAACGGTCGGGGCGATGCGGCCCACAGAGTTGAGCTCGGCGAGAGCGGCGGCCAGGTAGATGGCGGACAGCCTGAAGCGAGAGCTGCTCTGGCTTATCGGTGGCGTCCTGCTGGTGGATGCAGTGTTTGTTGCCGCCTACTTCCTTGCCGATCTACAAGCTGCCTCGGACACCACCAAAGTGACTTTCACCGCGATCTGGACGCTGGTCACGCTGGCAGTTGTGCTCTGGGGACTCTCCCGGATTCGGCGGCTCCGGTTTGGAAACCGGCACCCCCACCGGAGCTGATGCTGCCCTCGGCAACACGACCCTCGATCATCCCGCTTACGCTGTTTCCGGTGTTTCTCTGAGCACACTTCCCTTGACGACCCCTGCCGGTATGGGTGCAATCTGGTCCGGCCAGGGCACCTACTTCGCGCTCCATAGCAGCCACTCTAGCGGGGTGGAGCTCTGCCTGTTCGACGGTAACGGCACCACGGAGAACGAGCGCATCGCGCTGTCGCGCGACGGCGAGCGCACCTGGCGGGCGTATGTACCAGGCGTGGGGCCGGGTCAGTACTACGGTTATCGGATCCAGGGCCCGTATGCACCCAGCGAAGGCCATCGCTTCAATCCGGCAAAGTTGGTGCTCGATCCATACGCTAGAGCAATCAGTGGACCCGTGCCGAGCCACGATGCGCTCCTGGGATATGCGTCGAGCGAAACCGGCGCGGACCGCGACTTGATTCCCGATTCTCGGGACAACGCCAGCGTACTGCCGAAGTGTGTGGTCATTGACCCCGGCTTCGACTGGCAGGGTGATCGCCCACCGGGGACGCCGTGGGAGTCAACCCTGATCTATGAGTGCCATGTGAAGGGTATGACGAAGCTCCACCCCGAGGTGCCGGAGCATCTGCGCGGAACCTATCTGGGCCTTTGCAGCGACCCGATCCTGGAGCATCTGAGAGGGCTGGGCGTCACTGCCATCGAGCTCATGCCGGTGCACCACATCGCCAGCGAGCGCCGGCTCGCGCAGCTGGGGCTCACAAATTATTGGGGATACAGCTCGATCGGGTACTTCGCGCCCGATACCCGTTACGCCAGTGGCGGACGAGGCGAGCAGGTGACGGAATTCAAAGCGATGGTCCGGCGTTTTCATCAGGGCGGCATCGAAGTCATTCTGGACGTGGTTTACAATCACACCGGGGAAGGGAACCACTTCGGGCCGACTCTATCTTTCCGCGGTATCGACAACAGGACGTACTACTGGCCTCACCCGGACAGTCCGCGCCATTACGCTGATTTCACTGGCTGCGGCAACACGGTCGACCTGCGCCACGCCGCCACTCGGCAACTGGTGCTGGACAGCCTGCGTTACTGGGTCACCGACATGCACGTCGACGGGTTCCGGTTCGACATCGCTCCGGTGCTCGCCCGCGATGACAGCGGCGTCAACATGTCGGGTGATTTCATGACCGAGGTGCGGCAGGATCCGGTCCTGTCGCGCACCAAGCTCATCGCCGAGCCGTGGGACCTGGGGCCCGGAGGCTACCAAACGGGGCGCTTTCCGGTTGGCTGGAGCGAGTGGAATGACAAGTATCGGAACACCGTGCGGAGTTTCTGGCGAGGCGATCAGGGGCGGTTGGGCGAGCTGGCTACCCGGCTCTCCGGAAGTGGAGACATGTACCACGCTGCTGGGCGCACCCCGCAGGCGAGCGTCAACTTCGTGACCTGCCACGATGGATTTACGCTGAACGACCTGGTGAGCTATGAAGCCAAGCACAACCTGGCTAATGGTGAAGAGAACCGGGACGGCACCGACTACAACCTGAGCCGCAACTGGGGAGTGGAAGGCCCTACGGATCTGGTGCGTACGGTGCACATGCGGGAGCGCATGAAGCGGAACTTCCTCGCCACTCTCGCCTTCTCCCATGGAGTTCCGATGCTGTCGCATGGCGACGAGTTGGGACGCACCCAGCTGGGCAACAACAACGCCTACTGCCACGACTCACCCCTCACCTGGGTGAACTGGACCCTCAGTCCTGACCAACAACAGCTGCTACAGTTCACCCGCCAGGTGTTCAGCCTGAGGAAAGCGATTCCGCTTCTGCGCCGTCCCTCGTTCTTCTCCCCCGAGCCGCAGCCGGGCTCCGGCGCCAAAGAGATTGCCTGGTTGACCGCGGATGGAAACGAGATGGAAGCGGCGAACTGGGAAGACCCGGGCAATCACGTGCTCGGGATGCTGCTCCGAAGCGCAGCTATCACGGGCGGTGGAGGCCTTCGTGGAGAAGAAGCCTGGCTACTATTAGTGAACGGAGGCGGCCGCTCGCGCGATTTTACACTCCCGGTGCGTGCGCCGGGTCCCTGGCTCGAGGTCGTCAACACCGCCAACCTCGCACCGGCGGAACCTCGGACTGGGAGCATCCTGCTGAGCCCGCGCTCCCTGGTGCTCCTGCGCTCTCGAACCGCCGCCTAGCAGCTTACCCGTCCAGCCGCTCCCCGCGCAGCGCTCGTTGCACCTGATCGGGAAAATTCCTCACGTCAATAGGTTTGGTGATATACCCGTCGAAGCCTGCCTGGAGCGCACGCTCACGGTCGCCGGTCATCGCATGGGCGGTTAGAGCGATGACCCGCATCGTACCAAAAGGCGAGCCTCGGATCTCCCGCAGGAGGGCAAACCCATCCTTTCCGGGTAGCTGAATATCCATGAGCACGAGATCAGGACTGTCTCGCTCAATGGCCGGCAGCAGGTCTTCGCCGCCGGGCAAACCCACGACAATGTGCCCCTTGAGGGTGAGCAGGGTCCGGAAAAGCTTCATGTTGTCGGGGCTGTCTTCCACGATCAGGATCTTGGGCACGC
>DASPKB010000516.1:0-3197 GCA_035628315.1 Gemmatimonadales bacterium
GTGCGGATCAAGTTCTTTAACGCAGCTCAGGAAGATCTCGACGAAGTGGAGGACTCCCACTACGCGGGTCTGACCTTCCAGCCGCCCTCTCGCGCCACAGTCGTACGAGTGGCCGACCGCAACTACCAGTTCGATGTCACCGGATCGGCCGCCGGTACGGGAACATTGCAGGTGAGTTATGGCCATGACCCAGCGGCCGACGAGCACGTATTCCCGGCGGCCGGTGTGACGGTCAATCCATCGGAAAATCCCGCGTTGAGCCAATAGCCAAGAGTTGGATCCTGGCCTACATTCCGGGGCATGACGGTGAGCGCCAAGCCAGCCAGCATCGCCGCACCGCACGGCGCGGGCGCCCCTACCATCTGGCTGGATGGCAAATGGTGTGATCGCAGCACGGCCATGATCTCGGTCTACGATCATGGCCTTTTATATGGAGACGGGGTTTTCGAAGGTATCCGGGCGTACGGCGGAAAGATCTTCCGGCTGAAAGATCATCTCGAGCGGCTGTACGATTCTGCCAAGGCCATTTGTCTCACCATCCCGTTGTCACGCGACGAGATGGTCACTACGACCGAAGAGGCCCTGCGTCGTTCTGGCATCCAGGAAGCATACATCCGGCACATCGTGACTCGCGGCGTCGGAGATCTTGGTCTCGACCCGCGCAAGTGTCCGCGGCCGACCCTGATCATCATCGTGGACACGATCAAGCTCTGGCCCGAGCAGGTGTACGAGGCCGGCCTCAACGTCGTGACTGCCGGCACCCCGATCCCGCAGCGCGAGTCTCTCTCTCCCAGAGTCAAGTCTCTCAACTACCTCGCTCACATACTGGCCAAGCTCGAGGGCATCAACGCCGGCGCCGACGAGGTGATCATGCTCGATAGCGCAGGCTTCGTAGCCGAGGGCTCGGGCCAGAACATCTTCGTGGTAAAGCACGGGCGCTTGCGTACTCCTCCGCCCCATGCGGGCATTCTTCGCGGAGTCACCCGCGACGTCGTCATAGAGTTGGCCGCGAAGGCGGGCTATGCGGTAGATGAGTCGATGATGAACCGGTACGACATCTACACCGCGGACGAGGCATTCCTCACCGGAACCGCCACCGAGATCGTAGCCATCCGGCAGTTGGACGGCCGTGTCGTCGGAAACGGAAAGGCGGGACCGGTCACCCGAGACCTGCGGGCTCGCTTTCAGGCGCTGGTGCGTTCCTGACCCGATGGCCTGGCGGGTTCTGGAGCACGGCGGTCAGACCTGGAATGTCTCACTTGCTGCGGAGCGCGGCCCCGACTCATCGCAATGGAATCTGGTCTTCTCGTTCCGCACTACGGAGCCTGGCCGGCGCCTGATCTGGGCGACGTATCCTCTCTCCTCTTCATCCAAAGCCGCACTCTTCGCGCAAGCTGATCGTCTCTCGAACAAAGACCTCATGGAGCTGCTCGCGGCGAAACTCGCCTGACTGGCATGGGCTTTGCCCGCTTGCCGGTTGTGTCTCTCCCAGAATTCGAGCCCGTTCCCCGAACGGGCATGCCCTCGACTCCGCTGCCGGAGCGTTTGCGGTTTGCGGAGTTTACCCTAGACCGTCTGCCCAACGGGCGGTGCCGGGCGCGAGTCGGATTGACCTGGCGGGATTCGGAGCAATTCACGGGCGAAGGTGAGGGTCTAGCGTCGCAGGCTGGCGAGCTCAGGGTTTCAGCTCAGGCCTGTGTAGTCGCGCTGGGACAAGCGGTACAGGGTGGCTTGAGCTTCGAATTGCTCGGGGTGAAGGCGGTGCGCGCGTTCGACTCCACCGTGATCATCGTGTCCCTCGCAGTCCATGGCGAGGGGCCCGGCGCCGGCCAGCGAGTGGTCGGTTCCTATCTCACGGATAACGACACTGCCCGGGGTGCCGCGCTGGCGGTCCTGAACGCAACCAACCGGATACTGGGAAATCGTTTGTTCATGCGCTAGACCCCTGCCTCAGTTCGCCCTTGGGTCCTGCGGTTTGCACGTGAAAAATCGGTGGCCTGCCGTAACGGTCACCCGAAATCCTGCCGAAGGTGCTCGCGCCCGGCTTACCGAGCGCGCGCACTCAAAGGAGCCATTTATGCGACTCTCTTCGTGGATCGTCCTTGCAATCGCGGTTACGTCTCTGAGTGCGTGTGGCGGCCGCCGTCCGCATTCCGTCTCGACCTACTCCTCGAATTCTCCGCTCACCGGCCAACACTCCGTTGGAGCTCCAACTGCCGACTCGTCGGGGCAGAGTACCATCCAGGTGGATTCACTTCTGGCCGTAGACCCCGAGGAGCAACGCCAGGCTGCCGATTCAGCGGCGGACGAAGCGGTCCTCGAAGAGTTGGCCGAAGCGCATCCGGAGGGCGACCGTGACGAAGCCGCGCCCGACGAAGCAGAGGAGGAAGTTCCCGGCGGAGCCAATGCGGCAGAGGCCGTGACCTGGGACATCGACGTGTCCACGTACAACAGCCATGACCGGGTTCAGTATTACCTCGATTTCTTCAAGGGGCGTGGGCGGGAGCGGATGGGAATCTGGCTCAACCGGCTCCCTCGGTACGAGGGCATGATTCGGGAGCGGCTGGCTCGGGAAAACTTGCCCGGTGATCTGGTGTACCTCGCGCTAATCGAGAGCGGTTTCTCCAATACCGCAACCAGTCGAGCGAAGGCTGTTGGAATGTGGCAGTTCATGAAGCGCACGGCCAAAGGCTATGGTCTGCGGGTCGACTCATGGGTAGATGAGCGGCGGGATCCCTTCAAGGCCACTGACGCTGCGGTACGGCACCTGGCGGATCTCAATCGCCGGTTCGGCTCCCTGTATCTCGCGGCGGCCGCGTACAACGCGGGCTCGGGCAAGGTATCGCGCGGCATCATCCGGCTGCCGGATGATGACAGCGATACCACGAACTCGGACGCCACGTTCTTCCGCTTGTACGATACCAAGCTGCTGCGACGGGAGACCAAGGATTACGTCCCCAAGCTCATCGCCGCGGCACTCATCGCCAAGGAACCCCGTCGTTACGGATTCAACGTGGGTGAGGCGGAGCCCGCGGCCTACGATTCCATCGTGGTGCCCGATATGACCGGCCTCGATGTGATTGCGCGGCTGGCCGATACCACGGTGGCGGCGATCCGGGAGCTGAATCCCCAGTACCTCAGGCTGGCTACCCCGCCCGGGTCCCGTTCGGTCATCCGGCTGCCGGTCGGCCGCGGCG
>DASPKB010000517.1:0-10869 GCA_035628315.1 Gemmatimonadales bacterium
GGGCCGGGAGGATGAGGATGTTAGCGTCGTTGTGCTCGCGCGCGAGCTTGGCCACTTCGGGCGACCAGGCCACGGCGGCCCGCACACCAGGGTGACGATTGGCAGCATAGGACATTCCAAGACCACTGCCGCAGAGCAGCACACCGCGGTCGGCGTCACGATGCTCAACCTGAGCGGCAACCTTGTGCGCATAGTCCGGATAGTCGGTGGATTCAGCGCTGTCGGTGCCAAGATCCAGAGGCTCGTATCCGAGCGCCCGGAGCTCCTCGATCAACCGCTCCTTCAATTGATAGCCGGCGTGATCCGATCCAATAGGAATGACTTCGGCCATTGGTCTAATGATAGAAGATTGCGAGAGCGGCGGAAGGATCAGATCTGGACCCCATTGCCGCGCCCGGCTGCTCCTCTGCCCCGCTGTCCACCCATCCACATGCGATCCAATCCCGCCACGGCGGCAATGCGCTGCTCGGCCAGCCGGTCCGCGGCACGATAGGTGGGAATGTTCTCCTGTCGCGCAATCTCGAAAATCCGGAGCAAGGTGTCGTAGATCTCCCCGGCCTTCTCCTGCGCGCGTTCGACCGGCCAGCGGTGCAGCTCACCGTATACGTTGATTACACCGCCGCCATTGATCACGTAGTCAGGGGCGTAGAGAATCCCCCGCTCCTCCAGCTGGTCGCCGTGGCGATTCTCGGCCAGCTGATTGTTGGCCCCGCCTGCAATGATCTGAACCTTGAGCCGAGGCAGAGTGTCGTCGTTGACCGTCGCTCCCAGGGCGCAGGGGGCGTACACGTCGGCCTCCTGGTCGTAAATATCCTCCGGTGCAACGGACCGGGCTCCGGTCTCCCGCACCACCTGCTCTACCTTTTCCGGGTGGATATCGGTCACGATCAGCTTGGCTCCCTCCTCATGAAGGTGCCGGGCAAGATAGCTGGCAACCTTTCCGCAGCCCTGGATGGCCACGGTCCTTTCTCCCAGGTCGTCACTGCCCCAGCACACTTCCGCGGCCGCCTTCATCCCGACATAGACGCCATAGGCAGTGACCGGTGACGGATCGCCCGACAGGCCGAGCAGCCCTGCGACGTGGTCGGTCTCGAGCTTGATGTACTCCATGTCTGCCGGACTGGTGCCGATGTCTTCTGCGGTGATGTAGCGACCGCCGAGGGTCTCCACGAACCGCCCATGCGCCCGGAAGAGAGCTTCACGGTCCTGCCGCCGGTTGTCCCCGATGATGACCGCCTTGCCGCCTCCGAGATTGATGCCAGCCACCGCCGACTTGTAAGTCATGCCCCGGGCGAGGCGCAGCGCATCGGTGACGGCTTCGTGGGTGCTGGCGTACTGCCAGAAACGCGTGCCGCCGAGCGCCGGTCCCAGAGTGGTGTCGTGGATTGCAATGATGCCCAGATAGCCGCAGGAGGGATCGTGCGAGAGGAGCACCTGTTCGTGCCCCATCGTCTGCATCTGGGCAAAGATGTCGGTGGATGCGCCGGGCCGCTGCGCGGTGACCGATGGGTGTTGGGCCGCATCGGTACCAAGGGCCGACGCTACGGCCCCGCTGACCCGGGAACGCTCACCGCTTCTCTTTGTAGTCATAGAATCCTTGTCCGGTTTTTCGGCCCAGATGTCCCGCGGCAACCATCTTCCGCAGGAGAGGAGCGGGCCGGTACTTATCGTCACCCAGGCCACGGTGGAGCACTTCCATGATGGCCAGGCACACGTCCAGTCCAATGAAATCAGCCAGGGCGAGCGGCCCCATCGGGTGGGCCATGCCCAGTTTCATCACGGTGTCGATCGACTCCGAGGTGGCCACCCCCTCCATCACGCAGAAAATGGCCTCGTTGATCATCGGCATCAGCACCCGGTTGGAGACGAACCCGGGGTAGTCGTTCACCTCGACCGGCGTCTTCCCCAGAGCTCGTGCCGTTTCCATGACGGTACTGGTGGTGGCATCGCTGGTGGCGTGACCCCGGATCACTTCCACCAGTTGCATTACGGGCACCGGGTTCATGAAATGCATGCCGATGACCTGCGCCGGCCGGCGGGTACGTGCGGCAATCTCAGTGATGGAAATGGAACTGGTGTTGGTGGCCAGAATGGCGCTCGGCGGCGCAATCCGATCCAGTTGCTCGAAGAGCGAAAACTTCACGGCCGGGCTTTCACTCGCGGCCTCGATCAGGATCTCCGCCTGACCTGCTGCATCGAGCGCAGTGCCGGTTTTTATCCGAGCCAGGACCTGGCCCGGAGCATCCGCCGGCAGGGTGCCCTTCTTTACCTGACGCTCGAGATTGCTCCGGATGGTCGCAGTGGCTTTGTCCAGTGCGGCTGGTGCGGTGTCGACCAGCGTCACTTCCCAACCGTGCTGCGCGAAAACGTGGGCGATGCCGTTTCCCATCGTTCCGGCTCCAACTACGGCAGCACGGGTCACGACCGGGCCTTGGCCACCCACCGGGCGACTACCAGGATTCCGGCGGTAAGAGCCAGCGTAGCTGCGAGACCTCCTTCCGGACCGAATACGCCTCCGGTAAGCCAGGCCGGACTGCCGGCATTGTAATCCAGCAATGGGATGTCGAAGGGCACTCCGCTCACGGGAGTATCAAGACAGGCCAGCAGTGCGTTCCATCCCAGGTGGGCCCCGAAAGCGGTCCATATACCGCCTGGTGCATAGAAGGCGAGACCAAGAAAGATGCCGGCCAGCGCGATGTTTCCCAGGCCAAGTTGCGTTGCATTGGGGTTCAGGATGTGAGCCAGGGCAAACAGTACGGAGATTGCCACAACAGCGGAGCCCCGTCCGAGTGCGCGGGCCAGCAGCACCAGCGGGACGCCGCGGAACAGAACCTCCTCCGCGAGAGCGGCAGGAGCGAGCACCCCAACGGTTTTCAGCGACTGGGTCAGGTAGTCTCCGACCGTGCCCGAGTCGCTGAACCAGCCAGCCTGTCCGGCGATGACGCTGATGAGAATGGCTAGTCCGGCAGTCACTGCGCCGGCCGCCAACCCAATAGACCACCCCACGGCACCCTGCCGGCCGGGGAAATAGCGGAGATCATTCCGGGTGAGGCCAAGCCTGCGAAACCCGATCAGCCAGGTGAACAGCGCCGCGCTGGCCAAGGTCGCCAGGGCCTGCAGCAGCATGGAGGCTGGACTGAGTCCCTCTATCCAGGGAATGGCGGCGGAGGCTGAGCCGGTGATCAGCACGGCGCCCGCGAGTCCCAGCAAGGCCGCGGTCAGAAATGTGAGTACGATAAAGGCGACCGACCAACCGATCGCCTTTCGCAGGGGCATGCGCTCTGGACCCGAGGCCAGTGAGATCAAGGCTGCGGGCGTAGCCTGGGGCCTACCGCGAGGATGAGTGCCGCCGCAAGGCCGATCTTGAGCAGGTCACCAGTGAGAAAGGGAACGAAACCCATCCGGAACGCCGCTGCCGGGTCGCCGCCCAGAAGAGCGAGCTGGGCTACACCACCGACGTGAATGACGACCATGCCGAGCGCGCACGCGAGCAGCACTCGGAGCACGGACCGCGGAGCGCTGCCAGCCAGAGCGCCCGTAACTCCGGCTGCTACGGGGAAGGCCAGCAGATATCCGCCGGTTGGTCCGATCAGGTGCACAAAACCCGACCCTCCGCCGGCAAACACGGGCACGCCCAATGCGCCGAGTGCGATATAAAGGATGAGAGCGCTCACGCCGGCCGCCGCCCCGAACAGTCCTCCTACCACCAGCACTGCGAGAGGCTGAAGGGTCATCGGAACCGGGCTCAGCGGCACCGGTGCGACGAACTGGGCCGAGATCGCAACCAGCACGGCTCCAATCACCACCGTTACGGCAAAGCGGCCGATGCGGGCCGGAAGTGACGATGTGCGGCCTACCTCAGGCGCAATAGGAGTGACGTCGTGATTCATCAGATCAGCTCCACGCTGAGCGCGACGGCGTTGCCGCCACCCAGGCACAGTGTTGCAAGGCCGGTGCTGGCCCCGCGATCACGTAAAGCATAGAGCAACGTGGTGAGCACCCGGGCGCCGCTCGCACCGATGGGATGGCCCAGAGCAACCGCCCCGCCGTTCACATTGACCCGGTTCCAGTCCCAGCCGAGCTCGCGCCCGTCGGCGAGGGCCTGGACAGCGAATGCTTCATTGGCTTCGATCAGATCGTAGTCGGCGATTCCCGTGCCGGCCTTCTCCATCAAGGCCCGCACTGCCACGACCGGGGCAAAGAAGAGGTCGCGGGGCTCGCCACCGCCGGTGGAATAACCGGTCACCCGGGCCATAGGCGTGAGCCCGTGTGCCTTGGCGAAGGCGAGTGACGCCACCACCAGCGCGCTGGAGCCATCGTTCAGGCCAGGAGCATTACCTGCTGTGACCGTGCCGCCATCCTTTCGGAAGGCCGGCTTCAGCTTGGCGAGCGTATCCGCAGTGGTATCTCGCCGGGGCGCCTCATCGGTAGTCAGGTTGGTGGGTCCTGCCTTGCCGGGAACCTGCACCGGCAGAATCTCCGCCTTGAACTTGCCGGAATCGATGGCAGCAACGGCCTTCCGATGACTGTCGTAGGCGAATGCGTCCTGATCCGCCCGGCTCACTCCTGCCTTCTCCGCGGTATACTCGGCGTATTCTCCCATGTGGCAGCAGCCGAACGAGTCCCACAGCCCGTCGTGGATCATCCCGTCTACCATGGTCTGATTGCCGGCTTTGATGCCGCCGCGCATACCGTAGACATAGTGCGGCGCGGTGGACATCGACTCCTGCCCGCCGGCCACAATGCATTCGGCGTCTCCGGCCTTGATTGCCTGTGAAGCCATCATGACGGCCTTGAGCCCTGAGCCGCAGACCATGTTGATGGTGACAGCGGGGATAGAGGGAGGCAGTCCGGCATGAATCTGAGCCTGACGGGCCGGGGCCTGGCCGGATCCGCCCTGCACCACCTGGCCCATGATGACGGATTCGACCACCGCCGGGTCGACCCCTGCGCGGGAAACGGCTTCCCGGATGACCATGGCTCCGAGTTGTGGAGCGGTAAACGTTGAGAGTCCGCCGAGATAGCGGCCGATCGGCGTGCGGACAGCAGAGAGAATGACGGGGGTAGTGCTATCGCTCACAGGTACTGATCCGGGTTCGGGTTCTCAGCGGCAAAGCTATGCCGGAAACGGGGTTTTGTCACCCTACGGGAAACCCGGATATGGCTCGCAGAGTTCCGGACTTATGCTGTCTGAGGCTTCGGGTGGTGAGTTGCCCCTTCGCCACTACCGTTTGCCGTAGGTTATGAGTTGCGCAGGGTGAGCCATTTGCCCTGGAAGCCGCGTTAGGGCGGTTGCCGCTACGGCACCATGCTCCGGGTGCGAACCTCCTGTTCGACCCGCTCGAGGAACGCAGCCACCGGCATGACCTCCTGCTTCTTCCCCGCCCCACGTACCCGAAGCGCGATACTGTCCGACTCCACCTCCCGCTGACCCAGCACCGCCATGTAGGGCACCTTCTGCAGCTCGCCCTCACGAATCCGATAGTTGAGCGTCTCGCCCCGGGCATCCACGTGCGCCCGGAGCCCCGCCGCCTTGAGCCGGTCCGCCAGCTTCCGTGCCGCGTCAGCCTGTGCGTCCGAGATGGGGATCACCCGCACCTGCTCCGGTGCAAGCCAGACCGGAAAGGCGCCGGCAAAATGCTCGATCAGGTTCCCGATGAAGCGCTCCAGGGTCCCATAGATGGCGCGGTGAATCATGGCGGGCCGGTGCGGCCGGTTGTCGGGACCGGTGTACTCCAGCTCGAAGCGGTCGGGGAGGTTGAAGTCCAGCTGAATCGTGGGGCCCTGCCACAGCCGGCCGATGGCATCCCGGAATTTGATGTCGATCTTCGGCCCATAGAACGCTCCGCCGCCTTCATCGATGCGGTAGGCGATCCCTTTCCGATCCAGCGCGCGCTTGAGCGTGCTTTCCGCCCGATCCCACACCTCGTCGTCACCGAGCCGCTCCGGCGGACGGGTGGACACCTCGAAGTCCAGCTCGAACCCGAATGTCTCCCGCACCAGCCGGTCGACCTGATCCAGACAGAGGAAAATCTCGTCCTCGACCTGATCGGGCGTGCAGAAGATGTGCGCGTCGTCCATCGAGAGGCCGCGAACCCGCAGCAGTCCGTGCAGCACGCCCGACCGCTCGTTGCGGTAGACGTTGGCCACCTCCGACAGC
Organism: Gemmatimonadales bacterium; assembly: GCA_035628315.1. Classification (GTDB taxonomy): domain Bacteria; phylum Gemmatimonadota; class Gemmatimonadetes; order Gemmatimonadales; family GWC2-71-9; genus CAVVWJ01. The sequence continues at coordinate 6,161 of DASPKB010000517.1, forward strand.
CGCACCGGGAGGTCCCGGTAACTGCGCTGCTGGCTCTTGTAGATCAGCGCGTGCATGGGACAGTTCATCGGCTTGGCGCGATAGCGCACATCTTCGGATTCTTCATGCCCCGCTGCCATGGGCGGATACTGATTTGCTTCGTAGAGCGGCAGGTGGCCCGAAATCTTGAACAGCTCCTCGCGGGTGATGTTCGGCGTATAGACCAGGTCGTAGCCGCTCCGGACGTTGTCATCTTCCACCGCCCGGGCCAGCAGCCATTTCACCATCGCTCCCTTGGGGTGCCAGAACACCAGGCCGGGACCGACCACTTCCTGGATGGAGAAGAGGTCGAGCTGCTTGCCCAGCACGCGATGGTCCCGCCGGCGGGCCTCCTCCAGCCGGTGCAGGTAGGATTCGAGATCCTCCTTCTTGAACCAGGCGGTGCCGTAGATCCGCTGCAGCATCTGCCGCTTCTCGTCGCCCCGCCAGTAGGCACCCGCCGCGTGCAGCAGCTTGAAATGCTTGAGCCGGCCGGTCCGGGGGATGTGAGGCCCGCGGCACAGATCTACGAAAGGACCGTCGGTGTAGACCGTAATGGTCTCATCATCACCCAGCTCGTCAATGCGCTCGAGCTTCAGCGGATCGTCCGCAAAGCGGCGTTTCGCCTCCTTGCGGTCCACCACCTCTCGGACAAAGGGGAAATCGCGAGCCGCTACTTCGGCCATTTTGGCTTCCAGCCGCTCCAGGTCCTCGGGTGTGAACGGCCGGTCGACCTGGAAGTCGTAATAGAAGCCGTCCTCGATCGGCGGTCCGAAACCGATGCCCGCGTTCGGAAACAGCTCGCGAACCGCGGTTGCCAGGATATGGGCCGAAGAGTGGCGGAGAACCGGCAAAGCGTCAGGGTCACGCTCGGTAAGAATCGCAACAGTCGCATCCGACTCGAGTGGCCGGTCGAGGTCCCAGATCTCGCCATTCACCCGTGCGGCAATCGCCGCACGCGCGAGGCCCGGGCCGATGCTCTCGGCAATCTGCCTCGGAGTCGTGCCGGCGGCGGCCTCCCGCTGACTGCCGTCGGGCAGGGTCACCTGCACTGCCGTCACCGTGAGCTCTCCTGAACCGAGGGAGGAACCGCGGGCTCTGTGGATGGGGCGAAGTAGAAGTACAGGGCAATACCGGCGATGATCACGACGGCAATGATGAGCCACCGGATCAGCTCCGACCCCGACAGCGTAACCTTATCGTCGTTCATACACGGCCCTCGAAATACGGGAATTTCCCGGCTTCATTTCCGGAAAAAGGTTAACTTAATGGCAGCGAGATTTCTTCAGTAAGAGGAACAAGCGTGCGCCGAGATGAGCTGAGCGTAACCCAGATTCTGTTGTGGACCACGTTCGGTTTGGGCACCGGTCTGCTGGCCGGTTTCGCTCTCAGCGAATGGGTCGGAGGAGTGAATCGCACCCGATTTAGGCGGGCCGCTCGCCGAATCGCTCACCATGGACCCGCCCGGGTTACCGCCGCAGGATCGGCCCGCGCTGTGGATGCCGCCATCCGCGCCGAGCCCCGCCTGGCCAATTTCACCATCGAGGTGACGGCCGTCAGCCGCGGAACCGTCGAGCTGCGTGGCTGGGTCACCGACCGGGGTAGCCGTGCCCTGGCCGCCCGGGTCGCCTGTGTCGTGCCCGGGGTCGACACCGTCATCAACAGCATCCTGGTGCGGGGAGAGGACGACAGCTTTGCCGGCCCGCGCCTGACCGATCAGAGCGCATGACCGAGCCGCTCGCTCCGCAGTACAATCCAGCCGCAATCGAATCCGATCTGTACCGGTGGTGGACCGAGCAGGGGCTCTTCTCCCCCGACAGTCACGCTCCCGGTTCCGGCGAGCCCTACGTGATCCAGATGCCGCCGCCCAACGTGACGGCGGTCTTGCACATGGGGCATGGCCTGAACAACACCGTACAGGACGTGCTCATCCGGTTCGAGCGGATGCGCGGTCGCCGCGCGCTCTGGGTGCCGGGCACCGATCACGCCGGAATTGCCACGCAGAACGTCGTCGAGCGGCTGTTGGCCGAGCAGGGACTCACCCGCTTCGATCTGGGCCGAGAGGCCTTCGTGGAGCGCGTGTGGCAGCACGTCCGTGAGACCGGCGCCGCCATCCTGGAACAGCTCAAGGCAATCGGCTGCTCGGCGGACTGGTCGCGTACCTACTTCACGCTGGACGAGGGACTCTCGCGCGCGGTGCGTGAGGTCTTCGTCCGCTTGTACGAGCAGGGGCTGGTGTATCGCGGGCACTACATCATCAACTGGTGCCCTCGATGTCTCACCGCGCTGTCCAATGAGGAAGCCGAGAAGGAGGAGGTGGACGGCCGGATCTGGCATCTGCGGTACCCTCTGGCAGATGGAAGCGGATCGGTGACCGTTGCCACGACCCGGCCGGAGACCATGCTGGGAGATACCGCAGTGGCGGTTCACCCCGAGGACGAGCGCTACCGCGGCATGATTGGACAACAGCTCCGCCTGCCTCTGGTCGAGCGGCTCATTCCCATAGTGGCGGACGAGGCGGTCGATCCCACCTTCGGATCCGGCGCGGTCAAGGTCACTCCAGCACACGATCCGGCCGACTTCGAAATCGGGCGGCGGCACGGGCTGCCCAGCATCGACATCATGACACCGGAAGCCCGCATCAGTCTCGCGGCCCCCGACCGGTTCCAGAGTCTGGATCGCTACGAGGCCCGGCGGCGGGTGCTGGCAGAGCTCGAGGCGGCCGGCCTGCTGGATCGGGTGGAAGATCACCGGCACGCAGTGGGTCACTGCTACCGCTGCGGCACCGTGGTGGAGCCGAGACTGTCGGACCAGTGGTTCGTGCGCATGGAACCGATGGCGCGCCCGGCACTCGCTGCCTATCGCGACGGAACCTTGCGTTTCGTCCCCGAGCGGCGGGGTGAGGATTACTCCGGATGGCTGGAGGGCATCCGGGACTGGTGCATCTCCCGCCAGCTCTGGTGGGGGCACCGGATCCCCGTCTGGTACTGCGAGGAGCCGTCATGCGCCCGCACGAGTGTGAGCCGAACCGATCTCGAGGTGTGTCCCGGCTGTGGCGGCGCAGTGCGGCAGGACGACGATGTGTTGGACACCTGGTTCTCCTCCTGGCTGGTGCCGTTCTCCAGCCTGGGCTGGCCGGACCGCACCCGCGATCTCACGAGTTTTTATCCGGGGCACACCATGGTGTCGTCGCCGGATATCATCTTCTTCTGGGTAGCGAGGATGATCATGTCCGGCCTGCACTTCATGGGTGAGGTGCCGTACCGGGACATCTACCTGCACGGCGTGGTGCGGGACACCCAGCACCGGAAGATGTCCAAGTCGCTCGGCAACGGCATCGACCCGTTGGAGGTGGTGGAGCGCTATGGCGCCGATGCCCTGAGATACTCGCTGGTAGCCGGAATGTCGGTCGGAACCGATGTCATCCTCGACCCAGATGACCTCGAGGCTTCGTTCTCCGCCGGGCGAAACTTCGCGAACAAACTCTGGAATGCCGGCCGCTTCATTCTGAGTAACCTGCCGGCTCCGCCCCGACCTCTTGCCGGCAGACAGCAAGACGCCGTACGACGCGACGAGCTGACGCTGGCAGACCGCTGGATCATCGCTCGGTGTGACGCCACGGTGCGGGCAGCAACCGACGCCTACGAGCGCTTCAGGCTGAATGAGGCGGCGGGCGCCATCTATCACTTCATCTGGAGCGATCTGGCCGACTGGTACATCGAGCAGGTGAAGCCCCGGTTGTACGGCGACGTTCCCGGCGGAGATGTTGCGCGCGCGGTCGTGGCCCAGACCTTTGACGTGGCGCTCCGGCTGCTGCACCCGATAATGCCTTTCATCACCGAAGCGCTCTGGCGGCGATTCCCCGGCCGGGCTGAGACCGCGTCTATTTCCATCGCACCGTGGCCCACTCCGGATCCGCGCGCCGAAGCACCCGATTCGCTGCGGGACTTCGGCCTGGTACAGGAGCTGGTGAGCGCCATCCGCGTGATCCGGGCCGAATACGGCGTGCAGCCGGGCCAGGCAGTCCGGGCGGTTGTCAGTGGAGACGGACCGGCCAGCGTCGCTGCGCTGGAGCAGGAGCGGCCTACCATCCTGCGTCTGGCCAAGCTGTCGGAGCTTTCGTTCGACGAGAGTCCGGAGCGGGTCGGCGGCCACGCTGTTCTCTCCAACGGCACCAGCGTGTTTGTACCCCTGGGCGACGCGATCGATCTCGGCCGGGAATGTGGCCGCCTGGGCAGCGAGGTAGACCGGCTGATCCGGCTGGTGGAGTCGCAGGAGAAGAAGCTCGGTAACCAGCAGTTCGTGTCCCGGGCTCCCTCCGACGTCGTGGAGCGTGAGCGACAGAAGCTCACGACCTGGAAGGAGCAGTGCGAGGTACTGGTGAAGAAGCGGGAGCTGCTGGGGTGTTCGTAGGAAGGACGGAGAAGGCGGAGAGGGCGGACAGGGCGGAGAGATATGGGCGCGGAGGTTCATTTTCCGCCCTCTCCGCCTTCTCCGCGATCTCCGCCCTTTCCGCCCTCGCCTGCGCCCGCATCGAGCCGCCCCCCGGAGGTCCGCCCGACCGGGCACCGCCCCGCCTGATCGCGGTCACCCCCGATTCGTTTGCAACTCTCCGCGGCTTCGACAACGACGTCGAGTTCCAGTTCGATGAGGTGGTGTCCGAAGGCGGTACCCCAAACCAGGGACAGGGT
>DASPKB010000518.1:0-2072 GCA_035628315.1 Gemmatimonadales bacterium
TGGCTGCGACTCAGGGCGGCGCTTGACTGCCTCGGCAGCAGTACTAAGGTTGAATTTACGAGCCACGGGCCCCGCCCTCCGCCACCTCAGTTCCCAGCTCAGCTGTCGTTATCATCCTCATCCGTGACGCTGGCGTGGTCGTTCAGGGCGCTGCTGCCGAGCACGTAACGCCACGCATCGCGCAGGAGTGGCGTGCCGTCCGGCCCGAGCGGGGTGTTGTTATCCCGCGCGCTGCTCTGATGCGGATTGGGCGCGGCGTATCCCAGAGTGGGCATCAAATCGGTGGTGATGATGTGCGCACCAGCGTAGGGCGGCTCGCTCAGTTCGGCGAACTCCGCGGGCCCGAAGCTCTCCAGCCCCAGCGCGCTCAGGTTCGCCCGGATCCCTGCACCGAAGTTGTCCCGGTGATGGAACAGCGCGTAGTAGTCGGAGGCCGGCGTCTCGCCGATCGAGACCCACTGATCCACTTCCGTGCTCACGCGTTGGTCCGGCGGCCCCGAGAACAGGACCACCCGGGCAACCCGGTGGAGCTTTCCGATCAGCGCCGCCTGACCTGCACCCTGCGACTGGCCGCTCACCGTAATCATTTCCCACTTCGGCTGGCCATCATCCAGGAACTTGGCCCAGCCCTCACCGGGGTAGTTTTGCTTCAAATACAGAAGCACCTTCACCAGCCGGTTGTAGATGCTGTTCGGCGGAGTCACCGTCACCCGGATTCCGCGATCAGAGCCGTCGAGGATCTCCAGCCGCATGTTTTCGGAGCAGTCCCGAGGTTTGTCGCCGCCCCTGCAAGCGGCATCCACGCCCACGTCGTTGTGATACATGAGATTGATCACGTGGTATCCCATGCGCGCCGCCTCTTGTCCGAGGCGTTGCCAGCTGGACGGCACATTCTTGGTCCCCGGCATGAACACCAGGAGCTTGGAGTTTCCAATCGCGGTCGGGTTGAACCAGACGTAATGTCGAGCCAGCAAGGGGTCGATGGGGGGCGTCGGCGGGTTGGTGATCGGCGGCGTCGGCACCACATAGGTGATCTCCGGATCAGTGGCCAGGGGGTCGATGGTGCGGAACACCAGCGGCGCCGTCTCGTCCACCGCTGCTGATATAACGCGCGGCGGGGTCTGCTGCGGATCGGTGGCATCCCGGCAGCCGGCAATCATCAGCGCCATGGCCCCGGTGGCTGTAATGAAGCGGGTAACGCTCAGCATGGTGACCTCCCTCTGGCGGCGGTGCAGGGGGACGAGGACGCGCCATTGCGGAGCCCCTTCCGTCCACCGTACCTTCGCGGGTGAGGCGCCACAGTAGCACCGCCTTGTTGGCGCAACCGTTACGCGAGGCATAACGGAGCGATGACGCTCCCGGTCTAGCCTTGCCGCCATGCGTGCCGGGAGTGGCGTGAGGGTGTCCCATGGTCGAGTTCCGGATGCTGGGTTCGATGAGCCTCCGGGGGCCTGATGGTCGCGAGTTGCGACCCCTGCTGGCGCAACCCAAGCGCGTCGCACTCCTGGCCTACCTTGCAGCCAATCCCCGATTCCACCGCCGAGATTCCCTCGTTGCCCTCTTCTGGCCCGACCTCGACCAGGAACATGCCCGGGGCGCCCTCCGGCAGGCCCTGCACGGCTTGCGGCGCGGGCTCGGTGATGCTGCGTTCCAGTATCGAGGCGACGATGATATCGGCCTGAACCAGGCCGGCATCTACTGCGACGTGATCGAATTCGAGCGTTTGGCCGGGGCGGGGCAGCTGGTCCAAGCGCTGGAGCTGTACCGGGGCGACCTGCTAGAGGGGTTTTTCATCCGCGGCGCACCGGAGTTCGAGCGCTGGCTGGAGGACGAGCGCGCACGCGTGAAGCGGGTCGCAATCCAGGCCGCTACCGCGTTAGCGGAGCAGTCTGAGGCGAAGGAAGCTTGGCAGGACTCCGCGCAATGGGCCAACCGCGCGCTCCGCATCGCTCCGCTGGACGAGGGAGCGCTCCGGCAGTTGATGCGCATGCTCGACCGGCTGGGAAATCGGGCCGGCGCACTGGAAGCCTACGAGGGATTCGCTCGCCGGCTCGCCACCGAGCTGGAGGCCG
>DASPKB010000519.1:0-2997 GCA_035628315.1 Gemmatimonadales bacterium
ATCGTCGCAGGAGGTCCCTCGGCTAAGGCTTCGTCCTTGAGCGGGGGAAATCAGCAGAAACTCATTGTGGCGCGCGAGCTTGCCCGCAACCCCGCGGTGATCGTAGCGGAGAACCCGACCCGGGGCCTTGATGTGAGCGCGACGGCGGCGATTCACGCCCGGCTCAGGGACGCCGTCGGCGCAGGCGCCGGCATGCTGGTACACTCCAGTGATCTGGACGAAGTTCTCCACCTGGCCCACCGAGTCATCGTCATGTCTCGCGGGATTCTCACCGAAGTGCCGCAGGGCGCCTCGCGGTCAGAGATTGGAAGCTTGATGCTCCACGCCGGGCAAGCCGGTTGATCCGTTTTGCCTGGGCGCTCGCCGCAGCACTCCTCGGGCTAATCGTCCTGGCGGCAGGGCTGGAGGCCGGTGGATACGATGCACCGGCCGCGCTTGGTGCTCTATGGACCGGTGCTTTTGGCTCCTGGTACGCCTTTACCTCCGCAACACTCGTAAGGTCGGTTCCGCTGATTCTCATCGGGTTGGGAATCGCGATCGCGTTCCGGGCGGGCTCATTCAACATCGGAGCAGAAGGGCAGTTCTACGCTGGTGCCATTGCCGCAACCTGGGTGGGATTGCACCTGAGCGGACGGCCCGGCGCGATAGCAGTGTCTGCGCTGCTGCTCGCGTCGACCCTCGCCGGCATCTTCTGGGTGGCACTGCCCGTCTGGCTCAAGCTCCGCTTCGGCGTTATCGAGGTGATCAGCACCCTGCTGCTCAACTTTGTCGCCGAGGCATTGGTGAGTCTGCTGGTCCAGGGACCCCTGCAGGAGCAGGCCCAGGTCTATCCGCAGAGTGATCCGATCGCCGCGTCCGCCCGGCTCCCGCTGCTGGGCCCCACCCGGCTGCACCTAGGGTTCATTCTGGCGTGCGTTGCTGCGATGGTCCTCTGGTATCTCTTCGCCAAAACGGTGTGGGGATTCCGCCTCAAGGCGGTCGGCATGGGGTCGCGGGCGGCGGAGGTTAGTGGCGGCGTCAACAGCGAGCGAGTGGCCGCGATGGCGTTGGTCTGCTCGGGGGCGATGGCTGGTCTCGCTGGCGGAGTAGAGGTCGGTGGAGTTTCATACGCCCTGTTCCAGAATCTTTCCCCGGGCTACGGCTTCACTGGTATCGCGGTTGCCCTGCTCGGCGGGCTACATCCGGCAGGCGTACTGTTGAGCGGGATCTTCATCGGCGCGCTGGAAGCCGGTGCCGGTGCCATGCAGCGTGAGGCCGGCGTTCCCTCTGTCGCCGTATACCTGGTCGAAGCTGTGATCATCATTGTCGCGCTGCTGGCGACTGCGCCGAAGGGCGGCTGGGTGAACGCCAGAGTCATTCGGAGGATAGGTCCGGCCATTCGCGGCGTGAGGAGCTGATGGACGCGGGCGTTCTAATAGCCGCGTTTCTCGCCGCCGCGGTCCGGGTGGCAACACCGCTGCTTCTTGCTGCGACCGGTGAGACCGTCACGGAGCGGTCCGGCGTCATCAACCTGAGTACCGAAGGCGCCATGCTGGTCGGTGCGCTCGCCGCGGCGGTTGGAGCGACCGCAGCCGGTGCCTGGGCCGGGTTCGCGGCCGCTCTGATCGCAGGCATGCTCACCGCAGCGCTGTTTGCGCTGCTCGCGATCGGAGCTCGAGCGAATCAGATCATTGCCGGCACCGCCATTACTCTCGCGGCGGTGGGGCTCACGGGAACCATCTACCGGCAGGTCTATGGCGCAGCCGGTGCCGGTCTCAGCATTCCCACATTTGCTCCGCTTCCGATTCCGGGCCTCTCACGGATCCCGGTGCTCGGCCCGGCGTTGTTCGATCAGCCGGTACCGACCTACATAGCAGTCGCTGCCCTCCCGGTCGTCTGGTGGGTGCTGTTCCGAACCCGGGTGGGATTGGCACTCCGAGCAGCAGGCGAGTCGGGGGTCATGGCGCGCGCTGTCGGGGTGAGGGTGAACCTGGTTCGCACCGGCGCAACGGTAGCTGGCGGAGCCTTCAGCGGCCTGGGCGGTGCTACGCTGGTGCTCGCCCAGGTGGGCACCTTCGCCGAGCGAATGACTGCCGGGCGAGGCTTCCTGGCCATTGCCATCGTGGTGCTCGGGCGATGGCACCCTGCTGGTGTGGCCCTAGCCGCAATCCTCTTCGGGTTCGCCACCGCGCTACAGTTTCTCTTTCAGGCACTCGGCGTGCAGGCACCCTACCAGCTGTTTCTCATGCTTCCTTATGTATTGACGCTGCTGGCGCTGGCCGGAGTGGTGGGGCGGGTACGCGCGCCCGGTGATCTCGGGCGATAATGTTATCTCCGGGACAGGGCCAGACTATCCCGGGCTTGCAGAATGAGGTCACGCACCCGGTTCTTGAGCTCCGGGACGTCGCTCAGGGTGAGTCCCGCAGTCTCGATCGGCTCGAGCACGCGAACTTCCGCGGCAGAGCGACCGAATCGCCAGCCATGTTTGGGCAGCGCGGTGCCGGTGCCCGACACGGCCAGTGGCAGGATCGGCACTCCCGCTTCGACAGCCAGACGAAAGGCGCCATCCTTGAAGGGCAGCAGCTCGGCGGTGCGTGACCGGGTCCCTTCGGGGAAGATCATGACCGAGACCCGGCGGCGAAGAACCTCGCGGCACCGCTCCATCGCCTCTACCGCGCTCGGTCCAAAACCGCGTTTGACTGGAATGTCTCCCGCCAGCCACATCATCCACCCCATTACCGGAATGCGGAACAGCTCCGCCTTGGAAAGCCATTTCATTTCCCACGGCAAGTGGCTGATCAGCAGGATGTCGGCGAATGACTCGTGGTTGGATACCACCACAAAGGGACGCCGGGGGTCCGCCGGCAGGATGCCGGAATAGCGAAAGCGCCAGAGCGGGTTGAGGGTGGCCATCACCGGGCCAATCCGCCGGAACAGGTAGCCGGTGACGTACCGGCCGCGGTCGAACGGCAGAGTAACCAGCAGGACCAGCAGCATCAGCGGAAACCAGAGCAGGAT
>DASPKB010000520.1:0-6806 GCA_035628315.1 Gemmatimonadales bacterium
AGCCGGCGCCGGCGTCGCAGCCCTGGCTCCCCGGGCGGGCTGTCCCGGCCCCAGCACCGTAGATATTGGAACAAGGCTCCGGCTGGTGTTGCTCGACACGAACTGGTGGCTCAGATCGCGGCCCTCGCCGGCAGCTCCAGGTTGCGCTACCACCACCGACGTCCAGATCGTCGACGCTTTGCGGGAGTCGGTTCGCAGCGCCGGAGAGCGGGTCGTGATCGTTGCAGCCCATCATCCGCTCACCAGCGGCGGTGTGCACGGCGGCTATTTCGGGTGGAAAGACCATTTCTTTCCACTCCGAATAGTGGTGCCGGGCCTCTGGCTGCCTCTCCCTCTGCTGGGTTCACTCTATCCGGCGGCCCGGCAGCATGGTATCTCCAGTCAGGACATTCCGTCTCCGGCTTACCAAAGACTCATCCATGCCGTAAAACGTGCCTTTGCCGAGACCAAGCCGGCGTTGTATGCGGCGGGCCACGAGCACAACCTTCAGGTCATTGCCGGCGGCCCCGCCGGACTCGAGCTGGTAAGCGGCGCCGGCATTTACCGTCATAGCGGGCGAGCGGTCCGGGTGGAGGGTTCTCTGTTTGCTCGTGACGCGAGTGGATTCGGCCGGCTGGATATTCCATGGCAGGGGCGCCCCCGTCTGGCGGTTCTCGAGGTAAACGCAGAGGGAATGAGCCGAGAGGTGTTTTCCACCCGGGTGGAGTAAGGCATATGAAGCTGCTTCGTGGGGTAATGGTAGGGTTGAGCATGGCAGCACCGGGAACGGCGCTTGCTGCCCAAACCAGTGCTCCTGCAGCGCGGGACACGGTCCAGGCGCCTGGCGCTCATTATCGCGCCGGAGGTGTGCACCGTTTTTTCCTGGGCTCTGAATACCGCAGGCTCTGGAGCACCCCGGTCACGGCGCCGATCCTCGACCTGCGCACCTACGCCGGAGGGCTCCGACCAGTATCCAAAGGCGGAGGCAAGCAGACCAAATCGCTGCTGCTGGAGGCGAGGGATGGCCGCCAGTTCTTTTTCCGCGCGGTGGATAAGGATGCTTCGGTGCTGCTCCCATCGGAGCTCCGTCCTACCGTGGCAGGCCGGGTGGTGCGCGACCAGACCAGCTCTGCCTTTCCCACAGCTCCGCCCGTGGTCGCCGTACTGCTCGAGGCTGCAGGCATTCCGCACGCGGAGGAGGAGCTCTTCGTGCTCCCCCGGAGCGCTGAACTGGGAGCATTTCAGACCGAGTTCGGTGGCCTCATGGGTTTTCTCCAGGAGCGAATCGGCGGAGCGGAAGGTCCACCATCCCGCTGGGGCGGAGCATCGGAAATCATCGGAAGTGACAGTCTCATCGCTCGGACGTCCCGCACCTCGAACGACCGGGTGGACGCGCGCGCTTTTCTGGCCGCCCGACTCTTTGATCTCTTCATCGGCGACTGGGACCGTCACCGGGACCAATGGGTGTGGCTTCGGTTCGGCAACGAAATCCCGCGCCTTTGGAAGCCGGTCCCGCGTGACCGGGACCAGGCTTTTGCCAAGTATGACGGCTTCCTCTTCTACTTCGCCCGGCAGACCGCGCCGCAGCTGACCAATTTCGGCGAGAGCTACCCCTATATCCCGGGAGCAACCTGGAACGGCCGCGACCTCGACCGCCGCTACCTGGTCGAGCTGGGCTGGCCGGTGTGGGACTCGGTAGCCGGGGCCCTCCAGTCGCGCCTGAGCGACTCCGTCATCGCCCGCGCTCTCCGGGCGCTGCCACCAGAACACTACCGGCTCGAAGGACAACAACTCGCCTCCGAGCTCCGGTCCCGCCGCGACGGTCTCCATGAAGCCGCGCGGACGTACTATCGCCTGCTGGCCGAAGAGGTAGACGTTCACGGAACCGAGCAACCGGACGAGGCCCGACTGGTCCGCCTGCCGAAGGACTCACTGCAGTTGACGCTCACGCAAGCTGGTTCGCGTGAACCGTATTTCACGAGGCGCTTCAGCGCCGAAGACACCAAGGAAGTACGCCTTTTCCTTGGCGGCGGAAACGACAGTGCAGTGGCGGGAGGCGCAGGCGGAGGAATCCGGGCCCGTATTCTGGCTGAGGAGGGGCGGGACTACCTGGTCGACTCGGTCCGAAGTGGCAGTGAAGTGTTCTACGACGATGAGACGGGGCCGAGCCGTACCGAGGGCTTCAGCACGAAGGTGGATCGGCGGCCTTACCACACGTCGCAGCCCGATCCCGAGGCAGTAGCCCCGCGCGACTGGGGCCACCGATGGGCGGTAAACCCGCTGGGAAGCTACGGGCCGGACATGGGAGCGCTGCTCGGCGCGAGCGTCAGGCTGACCAGCTATGGCTTCCGGAAGTATCCCTACTCCACCCGGCATCGCCTCCGCGCCGGATTCGCCACCGGGCCGAAAACCTACCGAGCCGACTACCTCGGCGAATTTCGGCGGGAGAACTCCGGCAGCTACGCCGAGCTGCTGCTTCGCGCGTCTGGTATCGATGTCATCAACTTTCACGGATTCGGGAACGACATCTCCGCGCCCGGAGACCGGGAATTCTATCGGGTTACCCAGGACGCATTCGGGATCCAGCCTTCCCTCGTCTTCTCGCTGGGCAGCCGGAGCTCACTCAGGGTAGGGCCGTTGCTCAAGTACGTCTCCACCGATGATCGGCCGGGCCGCTTCCTCTCTACTCTGGGTGACGTGTACGGAGCTGGCAGCTTCGGTGAGCTGGGTGCTAACCTGACGCTTCGGCACGACAGCCGCGATCGCCCAGGCACCGGAAAGCGCGGACTACTGTTCGAGATCGGCGGCACGCTGTATCCGCCGGTCTGGGACGTGGACAGTACGTTCGGCGAGCTCCACGGTCAGGCAATTACCTATTTGAGTGCACGGGCCCCGTTAGATCCCACACTGGCCCTGCGGGTTGGCGCGAAAAAAGTATGGGGACAGTTCCCCTACTTCGAATCCGCCTTCATCGGCGACCCCGCAACCGTTCGTCTTGGACGGGAGAATCGATATGCCGGAGACGCCTCCGCGTACGGCTCAGCAGAGCTTCGATTGTCCCTGGCTCACTTCGATCTGGTGCTGCCAACTCGATTCGGCGTCTTCGGGCTAGCCGATGCCGGCCGAGTGTTCGTCGAGGGAGAGTCATCGGATACCTGGCATACCGCATTCGGAGGCGGCGTGTCGCTCTCCTATCTGGAACAGGCATATACCCTGTCGGTGGCGCTTGCGTCGGGGGACGAACGGACCGCGGTCTACGTGCAGGCAGGATACGGATTCTGACCCGGGCTGGTTCTGTTGCCGCTGCACGTGAGATCAGCAACACCGGGGGCTGATGCGCGGGCCGCCTGGGCGGCGGTGCTGGCGGCAACAGTCATCATCACCTTGCAGCTGGCGGGCAAGGCCACTCGCGACGCCCTTTTCCTCTCCACCATCGGTGTAGCCGCACTCCCAACCGTCGTCATCACTGCCGCGGTGCTCTCGGGTTTCCTGGCCGTGGTGCTGGCGCGGCGGATGGCGCAGAGCCGTCCGGCCCGCCTGGTCCCCAGGCTCTTTGGTTTCAGCGCCATCCTGCTCTTGGGCGAGTGGATGCTGGCAGGTCCGGCGCGGGCGGAAGCGGCGGTGCTGGTGTACCTGCATCTCACCGCATTCGGCGCCATTCTGGTCTCTGGCTTCTGGGCCATGGTGAACGAGCGGTTCGACCCCCGCACCGCTCGACAGGCCATCGGCCGGATTACCGCCGGCGGCTCGATCGGTGGACTGCTCGGTGGGCTGCTGCCGGAGCGGGTAGGTGTGGCCCTGTCGCTCACCGCGATGCTCCCGATTCTCGCCCTGCTCCAGCTCCTGGCAGCAGCCCTGGTGACCGCAGTGGAGCACGGCGCTCAGGATCAGGCCCGATTCGAAGACCCTGAACTGCCGCCCGAGGTCCGGACGGCAGGGACCGTGCTCCGCCGCTCCAGCTATCTCACCGGGATGGCACTGCTGGTGGCACTGACGTCCGCCGCTGAAGGCGCGTTGGACTACGTATTCAAGGTGCGGGCGTCGGCGGGAGATCTCACGGGAGAGCAACTGCTGCGCTTCTTTGCCGGGTTCTACACGGTTACGGCGCTGGTCGGGATTCTGATTCAGGTGACCGCCCTGCGGGCAGTGCTGAGCCGCCTGGGCATCGCGCGCAGCGCCAGCCTGCTTCCGGCCGGAGTTTCGGCAGGAGCGGTTGGAGCGTTCCTGGTTCCGGGGCTCATCCCAATCATGCTGGTGCGAGGTCTCGAGGTGGTGCTGCGGAGCTCAGTGTTCCGGGCCGCGTATGAGCTGCTTTTTACGCCGGTCGCGCCGTCGGAAAAGCGGGCTACCAAGCTGCTGTTGGATGTTGGGGCGGCCCGGGTCGGAGATGTGCTCGGCGCGACTCTCATTATCGCAGCTCTGGCACTGCCAGGCGGTGGCACCGTAAGAATTCTCCTGGCCCTGACCGTCATGCTCTCCGCAGTGGCGCTGCTGATTGCCCGCAGACTGCATCGCGGCTACGTGGCAGCTCTCGAAGGCAGCATTCATCGGAGGGCCGCGGACCTGCCGGATCCCGCCGAGGACAACGCAGCCGCCTGGCTTCAGACGGTGGGCGGTTTCGACCTGAGCGGAGTACGCTCCCGCCTCGCGATCTATACCGGCTCCCCTTACTCGTTGCAGCCACCGAGAGTCGAGGCGGCACCAGCAGCTGCACCGGAGACTGAGAGCGCTCTGGCCCAGGCGCTACGAGGAGGCAAATCCGAGCAGGTGCGTCAGGCCCTGGCCAACCACCCGCCCCGTCCGGAAGAGATCGAGACAATCATTGAGCTTCTGGCCTGGGATGCAGTGGCGCCGGCCGCAATCCGCGCTCTCTGTGAGCTTGCTCCTCACAACAGCCGCGCATTGCTTCGGCATCTGCTCGATCCCAACGAGGATTTTGCGATCAGGCGGCGGCTGATCAACGTGCTTGCCTCGTGCCGCAGCCTGGAAGTGTTCGACGGAGTGTTCCAGGCCCTCTCCGACCGCCGCTTCGAGGTCCGCTACCGGGCGGGTAGAGCGCTGAGCGGGATGGCTGACGAAATCGAAGGTCTGGTAATCGACCGCGAACGGGTGTTCGCGGTCGTGCTCCGCGAGTTGGCGGTGGAGCGAGGCGTGTGGGAAAGCCGGCAGCTGATCGATGTGGATGAAGAGACTTCGCCGATGGCCGCGGAGGTGCTGCGCAACCGGGCGAGCCGAAGCCTGGAGCACATCTTCACATTATTGTCGCTGGTCTTTCCCCGGGAAACTCTGCGGCTGGCGTTTCATGCCCTTCACACCGAGGATCCCTATCTTCGGGGCACCGCCCTGGAATATCTGGAGACAGTGCTGCCGGAGGCAGTCTGGTCCAGACTTTCCGGGCTGCTGGAGCCGGGCGAGATACCGGCAACCCGCGGCCGCGCGTCGGCCGAAGTAATGGAGGAGCTGCTCGCTTCGCGCGAATCGATCACTATCGCGCTCGAGCACGCCCGCCGCAGAGACCGATCCTGAGCCTCAGCCACCCCACGCCGTGAAGTACTCTGTACAAAGATTGTAAAACTATACTTCCGTTAAAGCTTGACAAACCCTGCTGTCTACCCCAACTTGTTAGACAAGAATTGGGCCGGGCGGGGTGCTCGGCCCTTGGACATACAAACGAGGATTGAAAGTGAAACACTCAAGACGGCTTTGGATCGCCATAGGCCTGCTAGGGGTATCCCCGACCCTGGCGGCAGCACAGAATCAGACCTCGAACTGGTACCTGGAGGCACGAGGAGGAAGTACCGTTCCAACGTTCGATATCGCCGACGTCGTAGATGCCGGCCCCAGCTTCGGCGCCGGGATCGGTTACAGGATTGCGCCGCGTCTGTGGATCATGGGCGACGCAGACTTCGGCTTTCATTCCGGAGCTGACTTAGCGGGCGGAACGTCGGGCTCGGATGTCGACGTCTATCACTTCATGGCAAAGGTTGGATACGATGTGCTGCGGCCCGGCACCTCACCCTGGTCAGTGGTGCTGAATCTCGGCGCTGGTGCTGTCAATTTCCGTCCCGATGGCCTGGATTCCAAGACCTATCCGGCAATCAACGCAGGCGCCAAGATCGGCTACCAGGTCTCGCCGAGCTTTACCCTGGTACTGAGCCCCCAGGGCGACATCGCCTTCACCGATGAAGACGAGCTGGGCACCACCAATGCATGGGTGTGGCCCTTTACAGCGGGTGCGCGGATCAACTTCTAAGGCTACTTCCGGGCCGGCGGCTCATAGCGATTGTACTTCCGCAGAATGTCCACTAGCCGTTTGTGGGGAAGTGCTTTGGCTTGAATGCTGTCGGCCCCGGTCATGGTTTCCGCCGCAATCATCGCGTTGGTTACAGCTTCTTCGGTTGCCTGCACCGTCGCGGTAAAGAGCGGATCCACTCGCTCGTTGGGCAGCATCCGGACAGTAACTGACGTAGTGTCCAGCGCCGCGCCGGGATTCGCGGTCGAAAAGGCGATGAAGATGTCGCCCGAGTAATTACTCGCAATGCTCCCCTCCCTTCCCAGCCCGAGCGCCGCCCGTTTGACGAGCCGCTCGAGCTGGTGCGGGAGCAGCGGTGCATCGGTGGCCACTACGATGATGATCGACCCGTGCTCCGGTTCGGGCCGCTCGCCGCTCGAGCTCTGGCGGCCGCAAGCCGGCAGGTCGCTCAGCCATTCGCGAGCCGGCGGACGCGATCCCGCTACGCACACCATTGCCTCGGCAAACTCCTGGCCTACCGGCACTCCCGCTATCCGAAGCCCGCGGCGGCTGCCATAGTTGCACTGCACCAGCA
>DASPKB010000521.1:0-3562 GCA_035628315.1 Gemmatimonadales bacterium
GACGACCCTCAGGCGACAGCTGATAAATAGCCTTGAGGTAGTCTTCTACTGATCGGGTGAGGGGTTCGGCGGCAGCGGCGGCACTCACTAACAGGGGCTCCGTTTAGGGTAGCCTAATGTTGTCATGAGAGCGCACTAAAGTCAAGTTTCTTTCCAGCAAACAAAAAAGCCCGGCTGGCTAAGCCGGGCCAACGGAACCCCCACTGCTACGGGCCCAACCCCTAGCTTTTAAAGCAGTTAAGTAGCTGAGTGAGAATCCGCTCGGTCATGCCCCATACGATCGCGTCGCTCAGCTCGTAGGCCTGAACCAGACGACTGGTGCCCGAGACCTCCAACCGAACCAGATGGTGGGTATCGGGGCGCAGCAGGTGTGACAAAGGCACCCACGTAGCGGAGGTGACCTCCGGATTCAACGTCAACGCGGGGCGCGACTCCCGCAGAAAAACAAAAGGCCGGACCGCTACGGGTGGGAGAACCGGGATCCTGGGGATCACATCCTCGAGAGTTCCCACCAGCTCCGAGGGGCTGAGCTCTATGCCGACTTCTTCGGCGGTTTCCCTGATCGACGTAGTGAGAAGGTCGGGGTCCTGGGATTCCCGTCTACCTCCGGGGAGAGCCATATGTCCGGACCAGGGATCACCGGATCGTTCGGCTCGGCGAATGAGCAGCAGCGCGTCTGGATCGGGAACCAGAATGACAGCAACCGCAGCCCACAGAAGGGAGGAATCGAGCTCTGCCGCGACATCCGGGCGCGCCAAATGCTCGCGGAGCCGGGAAAGACTGCCGCTTAGTGCGAATGGGATTGGCACCCGCCTCCACAACAGCCTCCACCCGGCGGCGGGCCCAGCCGGCTGAAGTCCGGCTGCCGCCCGTGGTTGGCGGGGCGAGCAGGGAGTGACATCAGCCTTTCGAGATCTGAGGCCGAACACTGCGGACAGATCACCGCCTGTTCTCTCCGTACCAGTTGCTCAAAGCGGTTCTCGCACGCGGTACAGCGGTATGCGTAGATAGGCATGCTCGGAGCTTCGTTGAAGGTCAGGCGGAGGTCAAGTCCGTCATCTCAGCACTTAATTCCCAAAGCCGTCGCGCGGTTGCCTCATCGTAGGATTCGCGCGACGAACGAACCGCCCTCGCGTTCTCGAAATACTTTCCGGACACACTCTCCACCTCGGGGGAAGTGGCCAGGTAAATGATTGTTTGCGCGCCCTGTTCAGGTTTGGCACCGAAGGTGCTGGCAAGTGCACGCCCAGCAAAGGGGACTCCCATGTACTCGGCCAGGAGCCTGGTTGCAATCACGCCGGGATGAAGGCAGTTCGCTGTTACTCCACTCCCTTGAAGCCGGCGAGCCAGCTCATAGGTAAACAGGATATTCGCCAGCTTCGACTGACTATACGCCCGATTCCCGCTATAAGATCGGGAGCCCTGCAGATCCTCGAAATCGATTCGGGCGCCGGAGTGAGCGCCGGAGGAGACGTTGACAATGCGGGAGGGGGCACCGGCCCGCAGCTGATCCAGCAACAGATTGGTCAGAAGGAAATAGGCCAGGTGGTTTACGGCAAACTGAAGCTCCAAGCCGTCTACACTGGTTTCACGCCGACGGGTAAAGACCGCGGCATTGTTGATCAGCACGTGAAGATGAGGAAAGCGACCTTTCAGATCCTCGGCGGCGTGTCTGATGGATTGCTGAGAGGAAAGATCCCCCGCCACCACCGCGGGCTGCACCGGGGAGGTGCGGGCAATCTCACGGGCCACGACGGCAGCATCGTCGGGACGGCGGGCAATCAGCACCACCGTGGCGCCGCGCTGCGCCAGGCCTTGGGCAGCGGCCCGGCCAATTCCTCGGGTGGCTCCGGT
Source organism: Gemmatimonadales bacterium (assembly GCA_035628315.1). Taxonomy (GTDB): domain Bacteria; phylum Gemmatimonadota; class Gemmatimonadetes; order Gemmatimonadales; family GWC2-71-9; genus CAVVWJ01. The sequence continues at coordinate 1,855 of DASPKB010000521.1, forward strand.
GATGACGCAAATCCGGCCAGCCATGTTGGCCTGCGTTGCCATAACTCCTTACCTGAGGTTCGCCGCAAACCAGCGGAGCGTCGCATCGAAGACGTCCTCCAGCTGAGGTGTCGCCGATTTCCAGGGGTGGGTTGCGCCGAACGTATGGTTCGCGTTCTCGACCACAAGCATCCGGGTGCTTGGCTGACTCGCAGCCTCGAGTAACCGGGCTTCGGTGAAGGAAACGGAGTCGTCGTTCGTACCGTGGATGATGAGCCATGGTATAGAGATGCGGGATGCCGCACCTTCGATGTCCAGGTCATCCGCGTTCTGCTCGATGTCGTCCAGCACGTCGGTGAATAACGGCAGAAGCTGGCCCGTTCTAGCGTTCTGAATCTCAGTCCGGCCCTTTGCTCGCCAGGTAGTCCGCTGATCAGCCGACCATCGCTCGACCCGGGAAATGGCTGACCAGGTCACCAGAGCTTGAACTCTCGAATCTTTGGCGCTGTGGAGGATGGCAATGCCGCCTCCGCGCGAGTGACCGACCAGACCGAGGCTGGAGGGAGGTGCGGTTCCTAGATTTCCTCCCATGAGGGCGTCGGCCACGTTGCGGAGGTCGCGCAGTTCCGCCGAGAAGGTGTTATGACCGAATCGGTCTGGAAGGGAGAATTCGCCCGAGTCATCCACACCGCTGCCGCTGAGATTGAAGCTCACGGCGGTAAACCCGGATTGTGCGAGCCGATCGGCCAACGGGGGGAACATTCCCCAGTCCTTGAACCCCTTGAAGCCGTGGACGATCACCACGGCAGGCCGAGGCACCTTCCTGCCGGCCGACCGCACATCGACCAGGATTGGTCCCAGCGAACCCGGAAGGGTGTGTTTGGTCAGCGTGGGGGTTGCCATTGGCGGAGTTTAGCTGGATTCAGAGCACGCAGGGTTCGAGCAGCTCGAGCTCGCCCGAGTCGGCATCCAGCAGGGCCCTGACCCCCAGTGGCAGTGTCCACTGGCTCTCTATGTGACCGATGGGAAAGCCATAGGCGACCGGCTTGCCCAGTGGCTCGAAATACGTTGCAAGCACCTCGTCGAAGCCGAGGGCACCGTCAGAAGCAGCCCGGTCCAGGTCGGTAAAGCGGCCTATCGCTACACCCGCCACCTTCTCCAGGGCGCCGACCAGGCGAAGGTGAGCTAGCATACGATCGACGCGGTAAAGGTCTTCGCCGACGTCCTCCAGGAACAGGATGGCGCCGTTCAACTCGGGAAAGTAGGGTGTCCCGATCAGACAGTGCAGCAAGGACAGGTTTCCCCCCGCCAGCGGGCCTTCGGCTGTCCCGCGGGTGAGGGTCACGATGCGATTTTCCTGGGGTACCAGCACTCCGGGGGGCGGTGGAAGACGATCAAGCCGGCCTGGAGCTTCGGAGGCGGTTAGCACCCGGGCAAATTGCCTTCGGCTGAACTCAGGCAAGGGAGCGCGAGCAACCGGGCCGTGGTAAGTGACGACTCCCGAAATCCGAGTCACCGCGTTCAGCAGAACCGTTATATCCGAAAAGCCGATCAACGGCTTGGGTCGCTGTGCCATGGCTTTGTAATCAACCCGGTGCAAGAGGCGCAGAGCACCATAGCCTCCCCTGATGCACCATACTGCATCTATTTCGGGGTTCTGAAGAGAGCTGTTCAAGTCGGAGAGACGCTGGTCGTCGGAACCAGCCAGGTAGCCAGAGCGGCTATAGGC
>DASPKB010000522.1:0-5570 GCA_035628315.1 Gemmatimonadales bacterium
TTACAGCACCAGAGGATTCTTCCGCTTCGTCCCGGTCCGCGGCACAATGGCTCAGCACCGCTCGGGAGACCAGCCCGTGAGGCCGACCCGCCGCCATGTCCTGCTGGCTACAGCAAGCGCACTGTCTGCCCCGCATGGCTCGCCCCACGCTCAGCACGCCGCCCTGTCTGAGCATGTCCCCGGCTCGATCTGGGAGAATGTGGATCTCGGTGCTCGCGGCTGGTCGCGGACCGGACGAGAGGAAGCGCGCGAAGCAGCCCGCGCGATGCCGCCGGGCAGTGTCTTCATCAGTGAAGCCGGTCGCAAAGTCCTGTCCTGGGGAGATGATTCGCGCCGTGTGAAGCTGAGCTCCGTCCGGAAGAGCTTCCTCAGCGCGCTCTTCGGGACGCGGATACCAGAAGGCCGGATCCATCTCGATCGCAATCTGGCCGAGATTGGGATCGACGACGAGCCTCCACTCACTGCAACTGAGCGAACCGCGACCGTCAGAATGCTCCTGCAATCGCGGTCCGGCGTTTTCCGGCCCTTCGTGGGAGGTTCACTTGAGCAGCGTGCGCGCCTGCCCAGCCCAGGCAGCCACGCCCCGGGCACTTTCTGGTACTACAACAACTGGGACTTCAACGCGCTCGGGACCATCTACGAGAGGCTCACGGAATCGACCATCAGGGACGACTTTGTGGACAGGATCGCCAAGCCAGTCCGAATGGAGGACTTCCGGGCAGAGGACATGTATTACTTCCGTGGAAGTGGCATTGCGGCCGAGCAGTCGATCCATCCTGCCTATCATTTCCGCATGTCGGCCCGCGATGCCGCTCGGTTCGGGCACCTTTATCTCCGTCGCGGTGCTTGGAACGGTCGCATGCTCATCCCGCCCGAATGGATCCGTGAAAGCGTTACAGTGCATTCCGCGGTGGGCCGCGGCGGCTATGGCTACCTCTGGTGGATTGACGACTGGCCCGGAGTGACGGTGCGCAGCTACAGCGCACGAGGGGTGCTGGGGAAATACATCTGTGTGATCCCTGACCGCGATCTGGTCGTGGTCTATCTCAACCACACCGACTTTCCCGACGACGCGGCCGCGCTACCGAGAGAGGAAGTGGCGCGCCTGCCGCGGGCCACATCAGCGCAGTTCGGCCGATTTCTCTCCAGTGTGCTAGCGGCCCAGCCCAGCTAGGCCGGTGGCACGAAGGCTGGCAGGAGATCCACGCCAGATCGAACGGTGTCATCTACTCGATGCGCGCACCGGACGCGCGGATGATCGGTGCCAGCAGGGCCTCCTGCTGGATGCGATAGGCGGCGAGTTCCTCAGGGCCGGCTGGCCAAGGCGTGTTGCCGGCCTGGTGGTAGCGCTGCACCAGCTCCGGCCGAGCCAGCGCCTGCAGGGACAATCGGTGCATCCGCTCCACGAGCGCAGGCTGCAATCCCGCCGGGCCGGCGATGACCGCCCAGGAACTGACGTCGAAGCCCGGAAGGTATTCGCCCATGGCAGGGATGTCGGGAGCGAAGGGGCTGCGTTCGGGGCTCATCACAGCCAGAGCGCGGAACTTGCCGTCCCGCACCCCGGCGATGCCGCCTGAGAAGAGCAGGCAGAGCAGTTGCACGCGGCCGGCGATCAGGTCGAGCTGGATCCGTCCGCCGGTGTAGGCCACGGCGCCGATGTCAACGCCCGCTCGGGCCTTGAAGAGTTCCATGGCGAGATGGAGTGAGGTGCCTTGCCCGCCATGGCCGTAGAGGTGCCGAACAGGCTCGCGTCGTAGCAGGGCGATCAACTCCGCCACGTCGCGCACGGGAAGGTCGTTGTTGGCGAGTAGGAGCAGGGATTGCCGCCACAGGCCGGAGATCAGCGCCATGTCCCGCGACACGTCAATCGGGAGGCGTGCGTAAAGGGTCGGGGCGATGGCGAGCTGGCCGATCCCGCTGAGGCCGATCGTGTATCCGTCGGGCGGTGCTCGGACGATGGCGGTGGTGCCGATCACGCCGCCGGCGCCGACGCGGTTGTCCACGACGAACTGCTGCCCAGTGACCTCCGCCATTGCGGCGCACCAGGTGCGGGAGGCGATATCCACGCCCGTGCCCGCCGCAAATAGCTCGATGTAGCGGACCGGGCGCGTGGGCCAACTCGTCGCCGCGGATTGAGCACCGAGGACACTGGGATAGGATAGTGCTGCAGGCAGGAGAGCGAGCAGCCTTCGCCGTGCAATCATGACGGACCTCCTCCTGAACTTGGATCAATGAGGGGCACCTATCCGTCCGCACCGTAGCGACACCGGCGGCTGCCAGCGAGTCGAACAACGACACCGGAAATGAACGCCTCGACTTCTCACCAAATCGAGCGAATGCGCCTCCGCCACGCCGCTCAGACCGCGCTGCTTGACTCGTAGCAACCTGCCGTTGGACCTGTTAGCGACTTGAGGCGCGCTGTGCCGCGAAAGCAGGTTGAGCGGGCGGCTACACCACGAACAGCTGCCCCTCGCGGCCGCCGATCTTCTCGACCGCGTCGATCACCTGCTCGGTCGCAACCTGCGCCTCGTTGCCGTCCTTGTTCTCGGACATCCGCTTGTGGCCCAGCGGCCGCGGTCCGATGCAGCCGATCACGTATTGTGGCGCCGGCGCCTCGTGGATCAGGATGCTCAGCGTCTTCCAGGTGTCCTTCGCGCGTGCCGTCGCTGCGGGGACGCGCTGCTGGATGCGCAGGCACCGGCCGTTGTGACCGGCGCGCAGGGTCTGCACCACTGTGTTACCGTGCTGAGGGTACAAACGGTATGGCTCGGGCGACTCTCGCACCTGCACATAGGCGGTGGCCCCCGTCTGGCCGAGACTGTCGCGGAACCGCTCGATCGTCGTATACAAGCCGATCATGCTCAACCCGCCGGGCTCTGTGGTCAGCTGCAGGGTCCGCCCGGCCATCTGGAAGCTGTGACTGGTCGCCAATGGCGGCGGCGGTGCGCCCCGTGCCGCCGCAGCCAGCTGGCCCATCGCGTCGTTCAACATGGTCGCAGGGGTGATCATGCGGAAGGGCGGTGGCGTTCCCGCCCAGGTGCAGGAGAGCACCTTCGCCCCCTTGAAGACGGCGAGCGTCCCCCACAGCGCGCTCGCGATGATCTTCGGCCTGTTGGCCCGGATATAGGGCGCGTTCCGCTGGAACCGCTCCGTCCACCATTCCGGAGAGTTGCCCTCGACATCGTCCTCGACGTCGAGGGACTTCGTTTTCCAGTTCATCTCATAGACAAACTCGTCGTACGGGGTACGCGTCAGCACGAGCGTCACATGAGGAGCCGACTTGGGCCTTGTCGCCGCACCGGTCATGGCATGCGCCGGATAAGGTGAGACCGGATTGGCGTAGTGCGCATGGCCATAGCCCTCCCGAGGCGCGGAGGGTCGCCCCTTCGCATGTGCCCGTGCAAGCCAGAAACACAGTCAACAAGGAAACTGTCCGACACCGCGCGCGTGATCCTGAGGGGCCCGTCCCATCACCCCGAGTGCTTGGCCGAGCCGCCGTCGCATCTCCCGGTCGCTGCCCGCGATGCGACCCCTTACCGTCCCACGAAGTGCTGGGTCACCACCTGCGCAAGTGCACTTACTCAGGCACTGCTCTTCATCAGCACGCGCGCCAGCGCGGAACGAAGTTCCTTCTCGTGGAAGGGCTTGCTCAGCACGTTCTGGCCGCTCCCTATACCGGGCAAGCGCTCGCCATATCCCGTGACGAGCAGCACGGGCACGCCCGCGGCAGTGAGGCGGTCGGCAAGAGGAAGGGAACTTACGCCACGCAGATTCAAGTCGAGCAATGCAGCATCGAGATGCCCGGCTTCGCGATCTGCAAGCTCGCGGGCGGCCTCGAAGGTCGTAGCGGGTCCGACAAGCTCGCAACCCATGCGGGTCAGCATGCGCTTGAGATCAAGGGCGATGATCATCTCGTCCTCAACGACAAGGACGCGGCATCTCCGCCCGGGTATCTCCCCCAAGGCTTCGTCTGGGTCCGAAGATGCAGCGCCGTTACCCATGACGGCACCCACGGGCTGACTGAGCCGGAACAAGCCCGGGCCGACCGAAAGCTCACACGTCACTCCCGCTCTCTCCCAACGCTTCTTGATCTCACCACTCAGTTGGCTTTCCACCGTGCTCGTCAGGAGCATCGAGCCGAAGCCCCGGCGCTCGGGCTCGCCCGCGACCGGCGGGCCGCCCCGTTCAACCCAATTCATAACCAGGCGCTGCTCCGCTCCCTTCGTCTCTACTCGCCAGGAGACATGCAGCCGACCAGCGAGCCGTGACAGCGCACCATACTTCGATGCGTTCGTCGCCAGCTCATGGAACACCATGGAGAGGGGCTGGACCGCCTCCGGCTCAATCTGCACGGGCGGACCGTCAAGGAGGATCCGCCTCTCGCCCTGATAGGCCTCAAGCTCATGTTGAACGATGTCGTTCAGCGCTGCGCCGACCCAGCGCTCGCGCGAGAGCAGCACATGAGCTCGCGCCAGCGCCGAGACACGCCCCTGAACGGCCTCCGCAAACCGGTCGGGGTCGCTTCGATCGGAGAGGTTCACCAACGACTGAACCACTGCGAGAACATTCTTGGCCCGGTGGTCCACCTCCCGCATGAGCAGTTGCTGCCGCTGCTCGGCGAGTTTTCGTTCCGAGATGTCGTAGGCAACCCCGACGAGCCTTCGGGGCTGGTCGCTGGTGGCCTCGATGACCCGGCCGCGCGCGGCGAGCCAACGCTCCTCGCCCGTATCAGCTCGGCGAATGCGTACCTCCGTCCGGAACTCGCCACCTTGCAGGGCCCGTTCCCAGGCCGCGTCTCGTAACTTTCGATCGTCGGGATGAATCAGCGAATCGAACCCGCTGCGCTGAGCCACTGCGGCAGAAGGCGGGAGACCGCAGAGGTCCAGCATCCGCTGGTCACGAACGACCACACCTGTGGTGAGGTCGATGTTCCAGTTTCCCATGTCACCGGCTTCCAGGGCCTCGCGGAGCCGCGCCTCGCTGTCTCGCGCCGCGGCTTCGGCTAGTCGGTGCTCCGTAATGTCCAGGCCCACGCCCAACACGCGGAGTGCACGCCCCGTCTCTCGATCGCGAACTATCTCGCCCCGTCCCGCAATCCACCTCACGGCTCCGTCGCTCTGGCGAATGAACCGAAACTCTGTGCTCCACCGTTCCGCACAACTTTCCAGAGCCTCGCGCATGGCGGCATCGACGCCGGCGCGGTCATCGGGGTGAATCCCCGCGCTCCAGGCCTCGAGCGAAGCTGGCCGGGACGGGTCCATCCCGTGCAGATGGTAGGTACTGTCGGACCAGTAGAGCGACCCAGACTCCAGATCCCACTCCCAAGTTCCGATTCCACCCGCACTCTGGGCCAAGCGAAGCCGCTGCTCGCTCCGGATCAGTGCCTCCTGCGAGCCCTTGCGTTCCGTGATGTCGAGGACCACGCCTACAATCGTGTGTGGCTGGCCATCGCTGCCAAGGTGCATCTCGGCACGCGTTAGCAACCAGCGGACGGATTGATCCGGCCAGACATAACGATACTCCGCTTCGAAGTAGCGTTCGCCGCGCTGAAGCGCAGCGCGCGCGATCTC
>DASPKB010000523.1:0-3789 GCA_035628315.1 Gemmatimonadales bacterium
CCTCGCGGCCAGATCCGGGTCGTTTTATTCGACGATCTCAAGCGTGATCCGCTGAAGCTGATGCAGGACCTTTATCGCTTTCTCAGAGTGGACCCGACGTTCGTGCCCGATTTCGATACGCCGCACAATGTCGGCGGTATGCCGGCAAGCATGTTCCTGGAGAATGTGTTTACTAGCCGGGCCCTCAAATCTGCCCTTGCGCCGTTGCTGCCTACCCGCGCGGTCAATTGGGTTCGCCGGCTCCGCACCCGCAACATGCAGCGCGCGCCCGACCTGCCGCCGGCATTGCGGCAGGATCTTACGGCTGGATTTCGAGAGGATATCGAGAAAACGTCGGACCTGATCGGGAGGAGCCTGGCCCACTGGCTTTGAACATCTGGCGGACTACAGGTTCTACTTCCAGTGGCTCAGATCGCGGTTCATCTGACGTGACAGGAGGGCGACTTCCTCCCGGAAGTATTCCACGAGCTCAGCGCGGAACTTCGGCGACAGGGGCTGCCGGCGTTCCTTGACCGTATTCATTTCGACCAGCCGCTTCTTCACGGCCACAATCCCCTCTGCCCCGACTGCTTGCTTCAGACTCCGGACCACACCGAGCAGGACTGCGGGAGGCTTGCGATAGAACTGCCTCAACCAGGCTACCCGGGCCCGCTTGTTCTCATTGACCCGGGGAAATTCCGACCGGCCGTCATGCGGAATCTCCAGGAACTCGACCACCTCGTCGTAGACCTTCGCCGGAGAGGCGGTAAAATCATCGTAGAGTATGAGCTTCACCTGCTCCCGGGGAAACAGCGACAGCAGACGCTGAACCTGTGATCCAAACTGGCCTACCTCGCGGTACTGCAGCAGGAATGCTCCGCGGGATCCCGGCGGTATATCGAGGCCCTGACGCCGCCGCTCCTGTAACCGCCACGCCTTCTCGAAATCCGGTTCAATCTCCTCCGACCAGTAGAGCAGCTGAGAGTGCAATGAGTACACCATGTCTACCGGGTTCCGAAACATCGCTATGATCTTGGCCGCCGGATTGAAGGCGTGGATGTTCTTGAGTGCCACACCCGAGCGAAGGTAGTAGACCGATGCCTCTCCGACCCGCAGGTGCTCGTCGGTACTCGCCGCGAACAGGCGGGTGTAGTCCTCCGGTGTTTTGATCCGGGGATAGGTCCCCAGATCCTTGGCAAAGAAGTGCGGCTCCTTCACCTCCGACATGAAGATGCGGGGATGTGGCCGAAGGTATTCGTACAAGGCCGTAGTCCCGCACTTCGGTGCACCGACGATGAAGAAGTTGGGCTTCACACTCAAAGGAAGTACCCCCTACACTGGCTTAAGTTGAAGCAAGGCCGTGCAGCGCGGTTGTCGCAGAATTGCCACAGTACACCGGCGAAGTCGGCGTCCGTCGCCAATTCAGGAGGTGAAAACATAACGGCTTCACCGTCTCGCCCTGACCATGCACAAGAAGTGCCCTTCTGATCCGGCGCCGGGTAGATTGCCGCACGCAGGTTCCAGGGTCAAGGCCGTGCAGAGGCACGGATACTGCTCCTCTGCCCGCGATTCTTACCCCTGTGGTACCGAGCTTCCGACCAGCCGGATCCCCGCAGGGTATTCAAGTGTGCCCATGCAGAGTGTAGCAGAGCCGCCGCAGAGGCTTGTGGCGCCGCTCGGAACGGGATGCAGCGAGTGACCAGGGATGTGAGCGGAGGCACATCGACCGGCGCGAGCCGGCCAGGCGGGCTGACCCGGCAGGCGCTCGGCGGCATGTTCTGGACCTTCTCTGGAACCGGAGTCCAGGTCCTGGTCCAGCTGCTCGTCCTGATGATTCTTGCTCGGCTGCTTACACCCGCCGAGTTCGGATTGATGGGCGCTGCAATGGTGGTAGTCTCCCTCTCTCAGATCGTCTCTCAGGTCGGAGTTGGTCCCGCAATCATCCAGCGGCGGGAGCTCGAGCCGACCCATGTCCGGGTTGCCGTCACGCTCTCCTTTGCGCTCGGCGTGCTGCTCGGCGCCCTGGTGTGGCTCGGCTCGCCTGCGATAGCTGCCTTCTATCGGATCCCTGAGGTAGAGCCGGTGCTTCGGGGCGTTGCCTTCTTGTTCCCGCTCGACGGCCTGAACACGGTAGCCAAGTCGCTCCTCACCCGGCAGCTTCGGTTTCGTCTCTTTGTGGCTCTCGAAGTGGGCAGCTACATCGTCGGCTATGCCATTGTGGGTGTCGTTCTGGCCTGGCAAGGCTTCGGCGTGTGGGCACTCGTACTGGCGAATCTGTCGCAGGTCACCCTGCGAACCATCTCGATGTATCTGGCCACCCGTCACCCGGTTCGCCCCAGCATCGATTTCCGGGCCAGCCGGGAGCTGCTGAGCTTCGGCTTTGGCCACTCGCTGGCACAGATCGGTACTCTGCTTTCGCAGCAGGGTGACAATCTGGTGGTCGGCCGCTGGCTCGGCGCGGCGGCGCTGGGCATATACGGCCGGGCCTACAGCCTTATGGTCATGCCCGGCTCGGCCTTTGGCAGGATCATCAACCGGGTTCTGTTTCCGGTCATGTCACAAGTACAGGATAAGCGCGACCGCCTGGCGAGAGGGTACGAGCGGGGGCTCGCCGTGGTTGCCCTGATTGCTCTTCCGATTAGTGCATCGCTCTGGCTGGTCGCGCCGGAGTTTATCCGGGTCCTGCTGGGACCGGACTGGACAGAAGTAGTGCTGCCCTTCCGACTCTTCACGATCAGCTTGTTGTTCCACATGACAAGCAAAATCAGCGATGCCTGTACCAAGGCGGCGGGAGCGGTCTACGCCAGAGCCGTGCTGCAAGGCGTTTTTGCCGCCCTTGTCATTCTGGGCGCCATTATCGGTCAGCAGTGGGGCGTCGGCGGGGTGGCTGTAGCAGTGTCTTTCGCGATGGCCATCAACTGGCTCGCCATGGGAGCCTTGAGCCGATCGGTAACCGGCATCTCGTGGGCGCGTTTCGGGGGTGCTCACCTGCCGGGAGTTCTCATGGGAGTGGCTGTCGCGGGCGGGGTAGCGCTCAGTGTTACGGCTGCGCGGGCAGCCCATCTGAATAGCATCCTGGTCTTGCTCGTGGCCGCAGTCACCGCGGCTGCCGTCATTGTGGCCGCTATTCGGCTCCGCCCGGGCGTGTTCCTCGGGCCCCACGGTACCTGGGCTCTCCACCGGGTGACGGAGCTGCTGCGCGACAACGCCAGACGCATGCGCCGGGTCCGCTCCGCCCCGCGCGCCGGTCTGGCCAAGGTGGATTCACCGTGACACCGGCCAGCCTCAAGCCGAAGCTCATGCAAGCGGTCAAGCAGCCGTTGCGGCGCATTCGCTCCGACTACCGGAAGCTGACCGGCCCGCTGCGCGGCTTGCCGTCGGTTTTGCTAATCGGGGCTCAGAAGGCCGGTACCACTTCGCTCTTCAACTACATGGCAGAACACCCGGCCGTGCTGCCGCCCTCGAACAAGGAAATTCACTACTTCGATCTCAACCCGACCCGCGGCCTCACCTGGTACCGGTCCCACTTTCCCTATAATCACCAGCTGCGCGATGGCTCGGTGACTGTGGACGCCTCACCGTACTATCTCGCGCATCCGGGCGTGCCGCAGCGTGCGGCTCAGCTGCTGCCCGGTGCCCGGCTCCTGGTTCTGCTGCGAAACCCTGTCGACCGGGCCTACTCGCATTATCAGCACGAGGTCAGAGGCGGCCGCGAGCCGCTTTCCTTCGAGGAAGCCATCGCGCGCGAGCCTGAGCGGCTTGAGGGCGAGGAGGAGCGGCTCCGGGCAGACCCGGCTTATTACAGCTACA
>DASPKB010000524.1:0-2847 GCA_035628315.1 Gemmatimonadales bacterium
GAACGAGTGGAGCACCGCCATTGCATGCTCGAAGCGCTGCTGCGCCGCGGGAGAGCAGGACACCGGGAAACTCACCTTGCCCAGCTCGCCCAGTCCGTGATGATGCTCGTGATCCTGGGAAAGGAGACTTGCCGGGGCCACGAGCGAAGCCGCGAGGGCGAGAGATGACAGTCTGGTAGGACGGGTCATGGCGTACCTCGGAGGATGTCGTTCTGGGATCCGTAAAAAGATATTGCTTGGGACGAGTTTGACGAGAGCGGCTGGATTGAGCCTACGGGTCTCATCCCGACATCCGGACGAAGTAGAACACGTAGAAAGCGGTCCAGAACAAACCCCAGCCCGCTACCCAGATCCCGGGTCGCTGGTCGATCCTCCGGCCGAACACCAGCCGGATCAGAGCCGCGACGGCGTACGTCGGGGCGATACGCACGATGCGAGCGAACACAGTCCAAATGATCACGGCGCCGAGTGGCATGCCGATAGCGAAGGCGCTCGCCGCATAGAGCTTCAGTGGCACGCCACCGGCTGCGAGGAATGGCGTGTACGGCAGCCCTTCAGCCTCCAGCGCTCGACCGACTCGCTCGATCAGCGAGCTGGATATCCCGGGGATCGCATCGAGAAACGCGAGGTAGTCGGTTCCGGGAAGCGCCATCAGCAGATAAATGAGGGGGACTGCGGTTACCGAGCCCAGGATCGACCACAGCCAGGCGACGGCTCCAGCGCGAAGTGAAAACAGAGTGGCGAGGCTGATGTAGACGTCCGGAACGATGAAAAAGAGCAGGCCCTCGGCGAGTCCCCACCAGAACCCGGCATGAGCCGCTAGCCGCTTATCCCGAGCGAAGCGTCGGATTCTGTCCGGTTGCATAAGTTCTCCCAGTTGCTTCGGGCAGTTCCCGGAATCCACGGTAGAGAATCACCAGGGCGATACTCTGGATCACGTGATAAACCGCGTTGTGGTCGAAGTGATCGGGATCCAGCGACACCCCGGCCTGCTGCATCAGCGCGGCGCCCACCGACACCAGGAGGCCAACGACGATCGAGTTCCAGCCCGAACCTGTCCGAACTGCCTGCAGGCCGGCACCGGCTAGAAAGAGGAGGAGCGCCGGTACATAGAAGAAGACGATGCTGGTGAATGACTCGTCCACCAGGAGCACGACCGTCGCAAATCCTGCGACGTACGCCGCGAGGATCCCACGACGCACCACACTAGCCATCCCGGGCAGCAGGATCTCGAGTGCGATGTGGAGCATCGCGGTGGCGGCGACAGCGATGGAGAGGGAGACCGGGATCCAGGCGATGAACCCGGCCGTGGTCGCGGTCTCCTGTGGAAAGAAGGCATGGAAGACTGCGCCCCAGAACGCGGCGCTGCCGAGACCTCCCATCAGGGTGGCGCCGGCCTTCGAGAAGGTTCGCCGGCGGCCGGTCGCCAGCCGCCAGGCGAACCACGCGCCGAGGCCGGCCAGAACAAGATCGGTGAAGACGACATCCGGCTCGTGGATCGTAATCCCGAGCAGGTCGATCACTGCCCGCGAAGCTGCCTGGCTCGCACCGGCTGATCCGAGATCACGCCGTAGGGCCGCTTCGACAGGGCCCGGCGGATGTCAGCTTCCTCGTTCGGGGTCCAGATGAAGGAGGGCCAGCCCTTGGCGATCAGCCGGTCCATGACCTTCTCATCCACCTCGTGGTTGATGCTCAGCATGTCGGGCTTGATGATCTTCCGTATGGCTCGCCGGATGAACTCCTGCCGGACGGGCCAGGGCAGATTCACCAGGTCGCCGGGTTTGATCTCCGCGATCAGTTCCGGGTTCCAGTTGGTGTCCATGAAGATCAGCGCGGTGCGCACGTTAGGATCCAGGCGCTTGAGGCGATAGAGCACCACCGGATTGAAGGAGCTGAGCACAACGTCCTGGTGCGCGTTGTGCTTACGGATGATGTCGACCGCGCGCTGCTCCATGCCGGTGGGCTTGAGACCGGGCACCTTGAGCTCGACCATGAGAATGCCTCGTCCCTTCACCGACCGGACGAAGTCCTCGAACGTCCGCACCGGGGCCCCACGCATCGCCGGCTTGAACTTGGCTCCCAGGTCGAGGGCCAGCATCTGCTTCAGGGTCTTCCCCGAGACCCGTCCGGTGTCCAGCGTCAGCCGATCCACGCTCAAATCGTGGAAGATGACCACCTCGCCGTCCCGGGTGAGCTGGCCGTCCACATCCACGCCGTCCATTCCGGCCTCGAGCGCGCGCTCGACTGCATAGAGGCTGTTGTCCGGGGCGAGATCGCCGAAGCCGCGGTGGGCGAAGATGAGCGGTTGCGATGCCGGAGTGACCAGCGTGCCGCTATACCGCGGCTCGTAACCAAAGAGGTACCCGGCGCCCAACAGGAGTACGAGGGCAACCGCGGCCAGCACTCCGCGCCAGCGCCGGCGCCGCTTGGAGCTAGCGCGGCTGGATGCGGCCATACTTCTCGTAGAATTGGCTGGTGAAGATCTCGTCCCGGTCATAGAACCTCTTTCGCTCGAACGCGCGCCGCGCATTGGGGTAGGCGCGGTGCAGCTGATCGGCCGTCGGATAGAGCTGATAGGTCAGGTAGTAGGTCCCCCCGTACTCCAGCGCCGCATCCACCAGCTGCCGGGTGACCTGCGCCGCACCGGCCTGCCCCTTATCCGAGAGCGGAACATTGCTCATCTGGATGATGGCGAATGTCGGCTTGCTCGGAGCGTAGGCCAGGGCCGGGGTGGCGTTCGGCGCGACGTAACGCACGGTCGAGCTCAGGACGTTCATGTCGCCATCCAGCAGGATCTGCCGGAAGCGGTCCATGAACGGCACGAAGCTCTCGACCGGGACGTAGTAC
>DASPKB010000525.1:0-6512 GCA_035628315.1 Gemmatimonadales bacterium
GATCGCGCGCAACTCCCCAGCAATAATTGTAGTATCCGTCCGTCTGCATAATGACCGTTACAGTGCTCACCGCGCTCCCCCTGTGCAGATGCCCCGCGCCCGTTCATGCCTCGTCGGGTTCGCCACGATAGATGCGGATGGGATCACCGGGCACCACCACGCCGCGCCCACGGTCCTCCGCGAACCACTCCGCAGAACATCCGGGACACTTGAGCGTCACCGCGAAACCGGGTGCCGCTTGCATCTCCAAGTTGCGCTTCTCGCACTTCGGGCACTGGACTTTGACCGTGTACTCCGGCAGCGGAACTGGCTTGTTTCTCATCGGGTGGCTCCTGGTACTGCTCTGCCGTTCACCGGCCGCTGTTGGCCCGCTGGTGGCCTCACAGGGCCATTTCCGTTAGGTGTCTGAGCGCCCGCACCGTTCCCGTACGGAGCCATCATCGCCAACTGTTCGGCTTCCTTCTTCTCCGCCTCGATGCGGTCCCGCATCTCCTCCAGGTCCACCTCGATGCCAAGGTGTCCGGCCATCGCCGCGGCGATCTCCTGGGCGGTCTGCTGGTCAAGCACGTGGGCGGCACTTGCTGCCACCAGCCCGTTGACCACCTGGGAGAACGCCTGCGCGGAGGAGGCGACATCCTTCTGCCGGATTTCCGGCATCTGCACCACGAACGCCCACGGCTCCGGTCTTGCACCACTGCGGCGGGGAAGCTGTCCGGCAAGCTCGGCCTGGTCGAGCACGAGCGTGATGATGGTCTCGATCATGTACTTGACGGTGCGCTGCGCCTGAACAAGGTGCTTGATGGTCGGCTCGTTCATCTCCGAAGCCGATGCGCGGTTCACGTCGAGGGTACCATTGATCCAGGTCTTTGCCACACCGGCCCCGGTGGCGATCACGTCCATGAGCACGCCGATGGTGATCTGGCCGTCCACGGCCTTGAGGTCGGGGGTTTCTGCCTTCCAGACTTCCCCCTCGTTGTGGACGATGATACTCCCGGCCTTCGGTGCCTTGCCATGTTGCTTCAGCCAGTCGTCAAGTACGGTTGGAGTAGCCCCGGTGAGTGTCACGTCCCACACGAACGAGCGCAACAGCTCCATCCGGTCCATCTCACCGAACACCAGCTTATCGAGGCCGTCCACCCAATCAGACAGGCACAGCAGGGAGGAACGCCCCCGGTTGGCCGCGCTCAGCTTGTTGATCTGGAACAGCAGCACGCTGCCGACGAAGGTGGTCGGCTCGCCCGGCATCCCATTGATGGACGGCGGCACGAACACCTCGCCCAGCGCGGCAAAGGCCATGCGGCGAAAGCTCTCACTCTCGGGGCGCTCGTCGCACTCGATAACTTTGTACCAGTCGAGCTCCGTTCCGAGCGAACCGGGGCGACTCACGCCCACGGCCACCTTGCGCTCACAGTTCTCCGGGTCGGGCACCACCACTTTGACGAGGCTGGGGTCAATCACCCCGAGGCGGACGAAGCCGTCCACCGGGTTGGCGCGGGCGGTGAGAATCTGCTCACCGAAGGCGTGCAGCTCCAGCACCCGCACCGGCAACTTCTGGTCCATCTTGTTGTAGGGGTCATGCCAGAACGCATCGATGATGGCCTGGACTTCCTCACGCGACTCCTCATCCTTGTCGGTGGCAACCACGGTCACGCCATCACCGAGCAGCCAATCGACGAAAATCTCAAGCACCCGCTTGGCGAGGTAGTTGGCGTCGTACAGGTAGGCCGCAATCTTGATCATGCGGTCCTGGTCGGCAGGGCTCAGGTCACGGTCAAGGTCGGCGGACAGGCGGCGGGTGTAGTTCGAGCCGAGGGCGGTGGCGGAGTGGCGGGCGTCCGGGTCGGTAGACGGGTACACGGCTTCCGTGACCGTCTGCACCACCGTCTGTACCTGTGGTTCCAGACGGGTCCAAGGCCAGTGCCACGCCATCTACGCTACTCCGGTGCCACCTTCAACAGCACGGCGCAAACAATCGCGCCCACGTACCACTGCCAGTAACGAAGGAACAACTGCGTCTCAGTGAGTTCGGGATGCTGGAAACGGTACACGAGTTCCACGGTGATGCAGAGCAAGAATCCGAATACCGCTGCAAGAGTTACCGCGTACCTCACCCACGCCTCCCCCACATGCTCATGCTGGGCCGCTCGCGCTGGCGTTCTTCCCACGGGTCGGGGCGGTCCCAGCGCGCACCGGCGGCCGGCGGTTGCTCGATGCCGCTCCCCACGTACCGCAGGGCGTCCAGCCGATGAAACGTCTCTTTGTCCTTGATCTTCTCGGTCGGCTCGTTGCGCTCGTCTAACTCGCGGCTGTAGGTGCCCAACTCATCGATCACGCCCTTGCAGGTGTCGAAGATGTACAGCCGCGAGGTGCGAAAGAGGGAGATGATGCGGTCAATTCCGGCCTCTACATCGGAGACGGGCGGCTCCTGGACATTGACGCCGGCGGCGTTCCAGTCCATGCGCCACTGCCCCTCAGACTTCGCGCCGCCCCACCACGCCACCATGTTGACGCCAGCGGCTTTGCGCTGTGCGATCGCGGCGTGCTCTTTACTCGCCTTCCCGCCTTCCAGAGACTCGTGATACAGGTAGTAGACATTCACTGCCGGGTCTTTGGCGAGCCACACCGTTGCCGTATTCACCCCGCCGAAGTCTACCCCGGACCACCGCGGCCACTCAGCCGGGAGATCGAACGGGCGGACCTTGTGCCCGCCCTCTTCCCGGTACTGGTCGATGAAGTCCCGGTAGATGAGACCCGCCGGCTTCTCATACTGCCCCTTGTAGAACAGTGAGAACTTCCAGTCAGGGAGTGTGCGCTTGGCCCGGTCGTACTCAGTTTGCGGAAAGAGCGGGTTGAGGATGCTATCGAACTGGATAACATCGATGTCCGGGTCGCCCGCTCGCCACGGGTCGTAGATTTCCTGCTTGAGCCACCCCAGGTTGTACAGGGTGGTGGTGCCCAGCACGCGCCCCTCGTGCAGCGATAGACGGCGCAGAATCGCCTCCCATGAAGCGAGCTTGAAATCGTCCTGCCCTACCTCATCGAGCCAAGCGCCCTTGGCCGTGGCGGATTCCAGGCTCTCCGAGTTGGAGGCTGAGCCGAAGATGATGCGGGTATCGTCCCGGTCGAACTCGAACACCCACTCCGAGCCGCGCCACTGCCCGAGATGAAGGGTGTGCTCGAAGATACGCAGGAACTCCGGCAGCATCTTGAGCTTGAACAGTTTGAAGGTGCTCGTGACCGCGAGATAGTCCCCCGGTCCCTTGAAGCCGATCTCCCGCAGCAGCCACAACGGGCCGAAACTGGTTTTACCGGACTGCGTGCCAGCCAGCATGAACACGAACCGGCGCATCGATTCCCACACGCGCGCCTGCCCATCGTGCAGGTTGAGCCGCATCTCACCGTCCGGGGTCACTTCCCACAGGGACGGCTTCTTACTCGGCATCGCTCTTGCGTGCGGGCATGATGGCGGTCACGGTATGGATGCGGATGCCGTCGCCGGAAGCCTCACCGGGCACCACATCGTCAAGCCGTCCGTCGAGCCGGTCATAGATGAAGTTGATCGCCCAGGTGTCGCCCTTGATCGCCTTGTCAATGATGGTGGCGGCCACCTTCTCGCGCTGGGGTTTGCCCTCAGCGTCTCGTTCGGCCAGCACCTTCCGCAGCACGTCCGCCATCGCCGTGCCCTTGCGGGGGCGACCGTTTGGGTTCCCGGACTGTCCGGGCTGGAATGACTGGTCGTTCTTCGCCACCCTGTTCTTGCCCTGTTTTTCAGGCCCTCCCTACACAACACAAAACCCGGCCCCCACCGAGCCGGGTTAGCTGAAGAGCGAGTACATCCGAGTTTATCTTGCGCGCGTGGCTCCATGACTGTCAATGTCCATAGTGGCATCGTTTGCGACACTCGGATAGATATGTGCCGCGATAGTCTCAATCGCCTCCTTCTTCAGTCGGGAGAAGGTGCGCGGTTCAATGCCCAGTTCGCGAGCGACTTCGGCGTTGGTGTAGTGGCGATCATGCTCGACAAAGCGGCCCGCACGGTTCACCGGCCAATTCTCTTTACACACCGGACACAGGGACTCATCCGTGATCGACTGGTTGCGCCGGAAGCGGGTCACGGGTGCTTTGGTGTCGGAACCAGAGCAGGGCGTCTCGTCAAGCATGGTGCGCTTGATGATCAAGCGCTGAATGATGGGGAGGCGATCAGCTCGCACCCACACATCGAGCAACCAGCAGAAGAAGCGGTTGAGTTCGACGTACCGGCCATGTGGTCCGCCGCCTACCGTGATACGCAGACGTGAAAGCGAGCGGTGTGCTTTGAGTCCGCCCTTGACGGCCTCCTCGGGCGTGCCAATCAGCGGCAGCGGATACGGCTCGAACTCTCCGATGGATGGCATGGCGGGGTTCCCTCCTGTACTCAGCCCTTTCGTCGTAGGTGACTGGTCAGCTTCTCCTCAGAGGTCCAACACGCCCAGCAGCGTTGCCGTGCGCGTGCCATTGGTTCGCCGCACCGGGGGCAGATGACCTTGACGGATGGCCAGCAGGCACGCGAGCAATACCGCTGCGTGGCATAACCGAGGTACGGCTGATCGCAGGTGATGCACCACTTCGGCCAGTAGCTACGTGATAGCCCGCCCTTGCGTCCTGCTTCGGTTGCGGTCATCACAGCCCCTCCAACGCCAGCAGCGTGATGCGGGTTGCCGCGTACCGCTTGAGTCGATAGATCGTGCGCCGGCTCACCCGCATCCGCTCGGCACACTCCTCGGCGCTCAGCCCTTGCGCCAGGAGCGGACGCAACTCCGCCCACCACATCAGTGCGCTGGCCACCTTCGGTCCCAGGTCGTAGCGGCATTGGGGGAGCGGGCATTCGAGACACCTCGGTGCCAGTTCGCAGCCGTCATCCCGATAGTGCAGTTGCTCCGGTAGTGCTCCACGCGGGAAGCCCATGGCGGGGTCTCCTTTCGTGCTGCTACTCCCTCCTGCCTACGTCTCCCCTGCGGCAGGCGTGGCCGCGTCGAGGGCTTCACCTGCCACCCGCGTTGCGAACTTGACCTGCGCCCACAACGTTTCACACATGCAAAACGCCTTGTCTCGCCCCTCTGCACCGCGTGGTATCTCGGTGTCCGCTTCGTCCATCGTGTCCTGACCGGACTCCCGCACAATGCGTAGCGCCTCCCGCAGCGCCCGCTCTCGTGTTGTCTCCACGGGTGGGGGTGTGGCCGCGTTGAGGGCTGCATCAATCTCACGTATCCAGTACAGCGCATCGGCCCACGGATACGCAGGGTTGACGTTCGGCCCTGGGTTGAGCGCATCCCACTGCCGGAGGCGGCGCAGCAAGTCGGTCAGCGCCCGCACCTGCCCTTCCGCCGCCGCTGCCCGCGCGAGGGCGGTAGCGAGTCGTTCACGCAGACCTTTGGCCATGTCGTAGCTATCCCGACATTCATACGTGCAGAACAGGCCAGCATCCTTATCCACGAACCATGTCTCGTTACAGAAGGCGCATCGCTGCTCGCCCATCACTCCTCCTCGCTCCCCGCAGGCGCGGGCGGCGGTGCTGGCGCATATGCCCGCGCATGGTAGTACGACTCCAGCGCGGCTTCGTAGGCATCCTCGCGGAAGCCCGTGTACCGCTTGCCGCCCGTAATCCATGAGCACTCCCAGAGGTTGTTGTCCTCTCCCCAATTGAGCGTGACAGACGATCCGTGCTGTTTCATGTAGTCCAAGATGGACGCCAACGATTGCTCAGCCATCACAGCCCCCCCAGCGCCTCCGCGCTCCGCTTACGCCGCCGCGTAGTGTGCGATCGCCTCATAGCTCAATGCAGGCCGCTCCTCACGGCGCATGGCCGTCATCACAAAACCTGCTGCCGCAGGCGGTGCAAGCGTGTCATTGCGCCACCGCTGCCACGCTTCCTCCTCGGCCAATCGCTGCCGGTAGAGTGCCCCGCCGCCCGTCACGGGCCGCCACTGCGACGGGCCAGTGAAGTGGAGGATTTGCCCCCACTCCAACGCCTCGTCAAACAGGGTGGCGCACGTTTCCTGATAGGACGCACCACCGTCGCCGGCAGGGACGTTGTTGAGCGCCGTGTCCCACCCCATGACACGCGCCCGCAGCAGCGCACAGTACAGATCGACGTTGAAGCACGTCGAGTGCCGCACCAGGCCGGGGAGGCCGGTGGCAAAATAAGCGGCGCCGATCATCCAGCCGCCCTCAGAGCGCATCCACCCCGGCACCGGCCCCGTCTGGCTCTGATAGGTGCACGTCGCGTGATAGGGCACCGGGTCATAGGGAAACGTGGCGCGCGGCGAGCAGTCCGCTACGGCGGGCATCCGCGCGGTGCTCTCCTCCAGGAGCGCACGCATGATCTTCATGGCAGGGAAGCCCCAGCGGATCGCTGCGGCGATCCCCCACATCGGCGTGGTCAGACCGCCGCCCGGCACGTCCACGAGCAGTCGAGCCTTGACGTTCATGTCCGCCGTGCTCCCCACCCAGGAGCGGCCAGCCCTGAACGCATC
>DASPKB010000526.1:0-3933 GCA_035628315.1 Gemmatimonadales bacterium
AGCCTGCGCCCGGGAGCGGGGAGCAACCCAGCTCCCGGAGCGCGATCGCAACGACCTGGTGTCGCTCCTTGATCCCGCAGCCTCGCTCCCCGCGCTCGACAGCCGGCATGGTGCCGCTCACCGACGGCTGCTGGCCCGCTATATCCGTTTCCATCTGGCCGAAGGCGCCGAGTTGCCCGCGCTGGATTTTTGGGTGCAGCGGCCGTGGGCTGCCGCATGATCATCGGCACCGCTGGCCACATCGATCATGGCAAGTCGGCGCTGGTCACGGCACTGACCGGCCGGACCATGGATCGCCTTCCTGAGGAGCGGCGTCGAGAAATCACTATTGAACTGAACTTTGCCCCGCTCGATCTTGGTGGAGGACGAACCGCCGGAGTGGTAGACGTTCCGGGCCACGAAGATTTCATCCGTACTATGGTTGCCGGAGCTTCGGGTATCGACGTCGCCCTGCTGGTCGTGGCCGCCGATGAGGGAATCATGCCGCAGACCGAGGAACACCTGCTCATTCTGGAGCAGCTCGGAATCGGCAGGGCCATCCCGGTGATCACCAAAGCCGACTTGGCGGAGCCCGACTGGATCGAGCTGGTGGTTCTGGAAGTGGGGGAGCGACTCGCCAGGTCCCCGATCTCCTTCGAGAGTCCAGTTGTCCTGTCGGCCCGAACCGGGGCCGGCATCCAGGCCTTGAGGGATCGTTTGGCCGCAATCAGCCGGATGCTCGAGCAGCGGCCTGTGGGCGACGCGTTCCGTATGCCGATTGACCGCGTATTCTCGCTGCCGGGCGTTGGCACCGTGGTTACAGGCACGGCATGGTCGGGGCGGCTCGTGGTGGGTGATCCCGTTCTGGCGCTGCCGTCCGGGCAGCGGGGCAGGGTTAGGTCGCTGGAGAGTCATGGAAAGCAGGTCGATCGCAGCAGGCCTGGCGCCCGAACCGCTGTCGGACTGGCTGGGGTGGATCGCGCCGCGTTCTCTCGGGGCGAAGTTCTGGTTACCGAGCAACTTCCCTGGACCCCCTCGCCCGCGCTGGATGTGGAGATCCATCTCGCACCCTCTGCTACCCGAGCCTTGAGTGCCCGAACCCGGCTGCGGGTGCTCCTCGGCACGGCAGAGGTGATGGCGAGAGTTCTGCCTCGGCAGCCGATCGAGCCGGGCACCACCGGAAGGGCTCGGCTCAAGCTGGAGACGCCACAGGTTGCCCGGGCGAGAGATCGCTTTGTGCTTCGAAGCTTTAGTCCGGTCGACACTATCGGGGGAGGCGTAGTCCTCGACCCCCTGCCGCCAAGAAGACGGACGCCTTGGCCCGCGGGGCTGGGGTCCGCGGACCCTGGCGAGCGTCTGCTCGCGGTGCTCGAACGCCATTCCGCCGGCGTCGATGCCACTCTTCTTCCGATTCTGCTCGGGGTTCCGGAGAGTACTGTGAGTACGGTCGCCGCCCGGCAAGGAGCGATCCGGCAAGTGGGCAACATCTGGGTCGGCGCCTCAACGGTCGAACAGATCGGGCAACAGGCTCTCACCCTCGTTCGACACTATCACCGGCAGCATCCGGAAGAGAGTGGAATGCCGCTCGAGACCCTGCGCCACGCGCTCCGTGCGCGGGAACAAGTCATCGAAGCCGCCCTGGATGATTTTGCCCGTGCGGGGCGGCTGCGGAGGCAGGAGGGACGAGTGGCTCTGGCAGGCTTCGTTCCCCGAGTTGTGGGTGGCGATGCGGAAGTCGACCGGATCGTCGGAATACTCACCGATGCGCAGCTCGCCCCCCCATCAGTCGCCGAGCTGGAGCGCTCGACTGGACGGCGTGATCTGCATCCACTGCTCAGGCTGGCTGCGGCGCGGGGCCGGGTTGCGGCGGTGGAGCGAGATCGATACTACGCACGCGAGGCGCTGGACCGATTCACCGTCGTGTTGAATGACATGGGCCGGGAAGGGCCCATCAGCCCTGCGGCGGTCCGGGATCGGCTGGGTATCAGTCGGAAGTACCTGATCCCGTTGCTGGAGTGGGCTGATGGCCAGGGCATCACAGTGCGCGAGGGCGACGGCCGCCGCCTGAGAGCCAAGGTCTAGCCTCTCGATCAACCCTATAACGGCCTTGACTCTGGATGGTCGACTCTAGACCTTCACTTGGAAGTCCCATCCTGCATCCCGACGATCGCGGAGGTGCCACCACGGTTGAACACTTAGTTTGAAGAGGAGCCCCCATGGTCCGCTTAGCGTGGCCGGGGTGGTGGCTCGGGCTTCTGGTGGGCGCAGGGTCCCCGGTTGCAGCGCAGGCAAACGTGCTCCCGCCGCGAGTCGAGTTGAAGGAGAACTACCCCAATCCGTTTTTCCCGGCGACGACGATCCCGTTTGCTATTTCCCGGGAAGTATGTGCCAGGGGTCATCAGCCGGTGGTAAGCCTGAAAGTCTACAACGTGCTGGTGCAGTTGGTCGCCATTCCGACCCTGGCGACCGGATCGAGTGAGCGGCTGGACAGTCTTCGCCTGCGCTGCGGCGAGTACCGGGCTTATTGGGACGGGAAGTACCTCGATGGAAAGCGTGAAGCCACCACCGGCGTGTACTACTACCAGCTTACGGTGGATGGTCAGCGGTTCACACGGAAGATGATAGCACAAAAGAAGATCGCCCGTGGCAGATAAAGTAAAGAGGCAGCCTCTGCAGGCTGCCTCTTTACGTTTCGTCCATTGAAATTACTGCCAAACCGGCAGCGTACGCCGGTATAACCCTTGCCACCGCGCGCCACAGGATCAAGGTTCAACAACCCCCGGCTTCCGGCTGACGCCCTGGAGGCTGGGGTACCTGTGTATGCGAGGAAGCGATGATTCGACCAGAAAGATTGACGATAAAGGCGCAGGAAGCTTTGCGCGACGCGGGAGAGCTGGCTCGCCAGAGGGGCAACCCCGTCATCAACGACGCTCACCTCCTGGCAGCGCTTCTGGCCCAGGACGAGGGCGTCGTGCAGCCCCTTCTACAGAAGGCCGGCCTCAACGTTACCGGGGTGCGGCAGGAGGTCGAGCGCGAGATTGCCCGGTTCCCGACCCAGGCAGGGGGCGGCGCGGATCCCAGTTTCAGCCGGGAAATCCAGCGGATTTTCGAACGGGCCGATGCCGAAGCCAGGAAGCTGGACGATGCTTATGTCAGTACCGAGCATCTTCTGCTGGCGATGGCAGAGGAAAAGGGAACTACCGCCCGGTCGGTTTTCAGCGCGCACAACGTATCGGCCGATGATCTCCGATCCGCGCTCCAGGAGGTGAGGGGCTCGCACCGGGTGACTGACCAGTCGCCGGAGGAGAAGTACCAGGCGCTGGAGCGCTACACCCGAAACCTGACGGAGGAGGCGCGCAAGGGGAAACTCGATCCAGTCATCGGCCGGGACGAGGAAGTCCGCCGGGTCATGCAGGTGCTCTCCCGCCGGACCAAGAACAATCCTGTTCTCATCGGTGAGCCTGGGGTAGGCAAGACGGCCATCGTGGAGGGTCTCGCCCAGCGGATCGTCAACGGAGACGTACCCGAGTCGCTCCGCAACCGGGAGCTGGTCTCTCTCGACATTGGTGCGCTCCTGGCAGGAGCCAAGTTCCGCGGTGAATTCGAGGAGCGGCTCAAGGCGGTGGTCAAGGAACTGACGCAGAGTCAGGGTAAGTACATCACGTTCATCGACGAGCTGCATACCATCGTCGGCGCCGGTGCTGCCGAGGGAGCTGTCGACGCGAGCAACATGCTCAAGCCACCGCTGGCGCGGGGTGAGCTGCACGTGATCGGCGCGACGACGCTGGACGAGTATCGGAAGCACGTTGAAAAGGATCCGGCGCTGGAGCGCCGCTTCCAGCCGGTGCTGGTTGGTGAGCCCACGGTCGCGGACACCATCGCCATTCTCCGTGGCCTCAAGGAGAAATACGAGATTCATCACGGCGTGAAGATCACCGATAACGCGATCATCGC
>DASPKB010000527.1:0-3296 GCA_035628315.1 Gemmatimonadales bacterium
CTCTCCGGCTACGGTCTATCTAGCCGGCTACCGAGTTGTCGCCTTGACTCCCAGAATCAGGTCGCTGAAGTCCGGCTCACCCGGCGCGCCGGCATGATCCCCGTCCTCGATATGGATCGTCCAGTCGGGGAAGTTCCCTTCCAGACGCCCCTCAGGCGGGTTCAACGTGCGCTTGGTCGTCTCGCCCTGAATGAACCAGATGCGGGCCTGACTACCCGCCTGGTACACCCACAGCTCGTCGTGCTCACCGCCGAAGATGCCGATCGCGTCGCCAACCGCCCTGCTGCATACCGCTATGAAGAGCTGGTCGCCCACGGGCGGAGGCGTGGTGACTCTCTGCGCGAGGTCGCAGCTGATGCCCAGCAGGGTGACCTTCAGCGTGGCAGTCGCCGGAATGTCGAGGACGCATTCCACGATCTTCTCCGCGGTGGTGCAGCCCTGGACTGCCGGAGGCAAGGGAGTCACGCTGACCGTCCGGGTTGCAACGGCCGTAGCGCCCTCGTTGTCCGTCACGGTGAGCGTGACCGTGAACACGGTCCGGCCACTGATGTTGTAGATGTGCGACGGCTTCCTCCAGTCTTCCGTTGCTCCGTCACCAAAGGTCCAGGCATACGACACGATGGTACCCGGGGCCACGTCGGTGCTGGTGCTGGTGAAGATGCAGCTCTCTCCATGACACCAGGGAGTAAAGCTCGCGGTCGGCGGGATGTTGCCCGACGAGACCGGATTGATGGTGATCGTCTTGCTCTCGACCGCGGTGGCGCCTTCGTTGTCCGTCACGGTAAGCGTTACCGTGAAGTCGGTGACGGCGGAGACGCTGTAGCTATGGGTTGGATTCTTCAGGTCGCTGACGGCGCCGTCTCCAAAGGTCCAGGCGTAGGCCGCGATGGTACCCGGCGCCGCATCGGTGCTGGTGCTGGCAAAGGTGCAGCTCACCGTATTGCAGGCGTAGGTGAAGCCGGCAGTGGGCGGGGTATTTACCGGGGGTATCGGATTGACGGTGATCGTCTTGCTGACCACGGCGGTGGCGCCATCGTTGTCCGTCACCGTGAGCGTAACGGTGAAATCGGTTACGGCGGAAATGGTGTAGCTATGC
Source organism: Gemmatimonadales bacterium (assembly GCA_035628315.1). Taxonomy (GTDB): domain Bacteria; phylum Gemmatimonadota; class Gemmatimonadetes; order Gemmatimonadales; family GWC2-71-9; genus CAVVWJ01. Next base: position 1,097 of record DASPKB010000527.1, read on the forward strand.
GATGGATTCTTCACATCGGCGGTAGCTCCGTCGCCAAAGCTCCAGGCGTAGCCCACGACGGTGCCCGGGGCCGCGTCGGTGCTGGTGCTGACGAACGCGCAGACCGCGACGTTACAGGAGTGGGTGAAGGCGGCCGTCGGAGGACTGTTACCGGGACTCACCGTGATGGTCTGCGTCGCCGCGGCGGTGGCGCCCTCGTTGTCGGTCACCGTGAGCGTGACGGTAAATTCGGTCGGAGCGGATACCGTGTAGCTATGCGACGGGTTACTCACATCCGCGGTTCCTTCGTCGCCGAAGTTCCAGGCGTAGGTGGTGATGGAGCCGGGAGCGGCGTCGCTGCTGGTGCTGACAAAGGTGCAGTCGGCTGCATTACAGCTGTAGGTGAAACCGGCAGTCGGTGGGGTGTTGACCGGCACAGCTACCGTGATGCGGCTGGTCTTGGTGGCGCTCAGGCCCTGCGCGTCGCGGACGGTCAGGCTGACATTGAACTCGGCCGCCTCCTGGTACTGGTAGGCCGCGCTGGCCGTACTGGCGTCGGCAGTGCCGTCGCCGTTGAAGTCCCAGCTCCAGGACGTTACCTGCTCATCGTCCGAGCTGGTGCTGGTGAAGGTACAGGGAGAGCCCACGAAGCACGACGGCAGATCGAAGTTCGCAACCGGGGCTTCATTCTCGATCCCGGAACCATCGCTGCACGACGCGGCCAGCACCAGAACTCCGGCAACAGCAGCCAGTCTACCAATCCAGAGCATAGAGTCATCCCAGCCAGGAAGAAGCGAACGCACAAGAGGATCGCCGCCGCATGCGCTAGAGCCGTGCCAGTCAAAAGACTCTCATCCGCGCCTCCCAGTCGGCTGCCGATACTCTGATTTCACAATGATCTAGACCCGGAGCGGACCCGCATCACACCGGTGCGGCACACCCACAACTGTGGCGACGGCTACTACTGGCTGGCGGCCCGGCGCGCTTGATCGCCGCTTGACTCCGGAAGGCGATACTCCGGAGGTACGAGCGGGCCGGCTCGCTCCGTAAGGTCCACACTCTGTGGGCGGCTTACCACAGGAGCAGCCGAGCGACGCGCAGCTGGTCACCTCAAGAGCCGCTCAGAAAGCCGTTTACTTCCGGCTATCGAGCGCGGCCTAGTGGCACGCAATATGACCGGTCGTTTCACCTTTCGATCTCAAAATCATTCGAGAGTCCCACCCTGCCCCGAGCCGCTTCGTGGCAGCGGCGGGACCCTCGTCCCCTTTCGGCTATTTCCTACGCGAGCTCTGCCCCATGCCGGTAACAGCTCAATCCATCCTCCCTCTGGCAACCCGCCGTTTCCCCGGCCTGCAGCAAGGTCTCCTGTCCCGCCGGCGGGTCTACTTCGACAATGCCTGCCTCACCCCGGTCCCCGCTGAAGTCGCGGAGGCGGTGAAGGAGTACTACAGCCAGGCACCGGGTTGCCCGCTCCGCAACAACTCCAGCCGGAGCGGCGATCTCGAGGAGCGCATCCGGGAGGCCCGGGACAGCATCCGCAGCTACCTGAACGCCAAGTTCTCGGACGAGATCATCTTCACCCCAAACACCACGTTCGGGATCAATCTCCTTTCCGGCGCTTTCCTGTATCGGCCGGGCAAGGTGCTGCTCACCGACCTGGAGCACAACTCCAACCGGCTCCCCTGGCTCGCTCACGACCGCCTGGAGCTGCCCTGGGGTCCGGGGCAGCCCTTTCCGTTCGATGCCTACCGGCGGGCGCTGCACCAGAACATCAAGCTCGTGTCCGTCACCGCCCGCTCCAACGTGACCGGTGAGGCTCCTCCGATTGCCGAGCTGGTCCGGGAGGCGATCATTGCGGGCGTGCCGGTCCATCTGGATGCGGCGCAGGCCTTTGCCTCCGGAGAGCTGGATGTTACGGAATGCGGGGCCGATTTCGTGTCGTTCTCCCTGCACAAGGCGTACGGCCCAACCGGCCTGGGAGGGCTCTATATGCGGCGGGAATGGCGGGCTCGGCTCGAGCCCACCTACTCGGGGGCCGGCACGGTGGACGACCACTTCGGGGAGAAATCTGCGTGGACCGACGGGGCACCCCGCTTCGAATACGGGCTGCAGAACTACGCCGCGATCCATGCGGTGCCCGCGGCTATGCGGCTGCTGGCTGGAATCCCCGCCCAGGCCACCCGGGAGCACTTCGCGGAGCTGAACGCCTTCCTTCGGACCG
>DASPKB010000528.1:0-16652 GCA_035628315.1 Gemmatimonadales bacterium
CCCAGCGCACCAGGCCGGCAATACCCGCTGCAGCCAATCCTGCGATCAGCGTAAGAAGAAGAATGCGCCGGCCGTAGGACGCCAGCTGCTCGCGGGGCACAATGTCCAGCACTACGAGTGACGCGAGCGTCGCAAGTGCCAGGATCGCGATACCAGCCGTGAGACGGAGAACCCCAGGCAACCCCGCTGAGCTGGTGTCCGGTTGGGTTGGTGCTTTCATCCTGCTGCTCCCGGTCGGTGAGTGAGAAGGAACCACGCCGGCTTACCAGAGCACAAAGCGGGCTACTGGCTCACCTCTTGCCCTCACCTCCCGCATCCCCAACAGATGCGGACCCAATGCTCAGCCACGGTGTCGTACGGCCTGTCCGAATGCAATACGCGCTCGCGCTTTGCGGGTCTCTCGTTTTGGCAGCGTGCTCTTCCAAGTACACCCAAGTGCCCGCCCGATTGGACTTGGCTCCATACGGCCGGGTTGCATTGATCACCTTTGCCGCCGAACAGCCGAACGATCCGATGAGCACTCTGGCCACCCAGCGGTTCGCCGAAGCACTGCTGGCCAGTCAGTCCGGCGTCGAGCTGCTGGAGCTGGGTTCCACCGATTCCACGCTGACAGCACTCCCGGCTAACACCGATGGAGCCGCCCTGGCGCAGACGCTGGGCAAGCAAAAGAACGTACCGGCCGTGTTCGTGGGAACGCTCAAGGTATCGAAGGTGAAACCCAAGGGGCACATCGGTGTCTCGGGCTTGAACGTACGTGCCGGTGTATCCGCCGAGCTTACGGTTCGACTGCTGTCGACGAGCACGGGGGGAACCGTGTGGCGCTCCAGCTCGGTTGCGAGCGGCACCGTGGGCACGCTCAACATATCAGGCCAGCTTCCGTCCATTGCGTTGAGGGACAAGGAGGAGGCATTCGGAGAAGTGGTGCAGCAGCTGATTGCCGAAGTAACTCGAGATCTCCGGCCGACCTGGGTCAAGCAGTAGTCTCCTGCCAGAAAGCCTAACAGCAGCCCCTCTTCTCCGAGGGGCTGTTTGTCTTCAGCTGCTTTCCTCGGGTAGCTCCCGGGCTCGGCGGGCGGTCTCCTTATCCAGCCGGATGCGAAGCGCCGCCAGGAGGGGATCGGCCCCGGTGTACCGCTGGCCATACGCCAGGTTGAAGGAGTAATCGAAATCGGCGGGGTTCCTGCCCTGGTTGTGTTGCAGAATCGTCTCCAGCTTGTCCAGTCCCTTGGCGATTGCTGCCTCGCGGGAGCTCGCCGACTCATAGTCGTCCCACAGCGCAAGGATCTCGACTTGCAGATCGGCCGGAAGCGGCTCGATCAGCACCAGAAGATCTGCTCGTTCGCGGTCAGCCTTGGTGCTTGACCCCTTCTGTGCAGGCGCAGGTATATCTCCCCCGATCGCTTCCCCCAGATCATGGATCAGACACATCTTCAGCAGACGCGCGAGGTCCACATCGTCGCGCCCGCCGTACAGCAGCATCGCCATCAAGCAGAGCCTCCAGGTATGCTCCGCCACACTTTCCGGCTGTCCAGCGGACGTCCAGCCGCTGCGACTAACGGTCTTGAGCCGCTCGGCCGAGCGCAGGAACCGAAGCACGCCCTCGAGCTCGTCCGGATGCATTCAAGTGCCTGTGGGAGGCCAGGCTCCGAGCAGCCGCCGCACCACGATCAGCTCGCCGATGTGATAGGAGGCGTGGTCGGCCGCAAGCAGCAGCTCTCGCAAGTAGGTCTGACCTTGGCCGTGGGGTATCGCCGACTCGAGGTTCACTGCCGGGTTGCGGCTCAACTGCTGGAGCTCGGCGCGGTCGCGCTGGAATGCACGAACACTCTCGGTCCAGGAATCCGGGGTGGGCGGCTCGGCGGACCGGGGCCAGTAGTCCGCCGGCCAGGATGGCTCGCTGTACTTCGGGTTAGTACAAAAGTCGAGGATATCGTGCTGGGTGATGCGAAGATGTTCGAGCAGCTGCCATGGCGAGTATGGCAGGCTCGGCGGTCGCTTACCCTGAATTCCAGCGGGAACTCCGGATACGGCCGAACCAAAGCTTGCGTGGGCATCCTCCCATTCGAGCAGCCGGGCAAGCTGTTCTCTCAAGCTAACGGTCATACGCTTAGGCGAAGCTCCCGGAACGCGCGAACCAGATCATCGATCTGATGATTTGCATTGAGACCACTGGGATTGGGAAGAACCCACAATCTACTCGTTCCGATCGTCTCCGGCTGGCGTCCGATTATTGCCCGAGGCCGGCTGAATGCGATGCGGTAGGCTCCTATTCCTACAACAGCTACACAGGCCGGAGCGAAACGCCGCACTTTTCGCTCTAGTCGCCGTCGCCCGTGCATCAATTCTTCCCGGGAAAGCTCATCCGCGGCAGCTGTGGCTCGCGCTACCAGGTTGGTAATGCCGAATCTCCACTCCAGCAGCAGTCGCTCCTCAGATGGCTCCAGCTGCCGTGGTGTGAAGCCGGCGAGATGCAGTGCGCGCCAGAACCGGTTGCCTGGCCGGGCAAAGTGGTATCCGGTTGCGCCGGAATACAAGCTCGGATTGATACCGCAGAAGAGAACGCGGAGGCTCGGCCCGATGAGGTCGGGAACGGTGCGGCCGAAAGCCGCCGCGACCTCTGCCCTGGTGGGGCGAGGATTCACGACGGCTACCGGCAATTCTGGGAGGAGATTAGCCCGTGGGCGACGCAGGACGGCCCGGGGGAATCCGCTTCTCGGCCCGGCCTTTCACGTAAGTATAGACAGCCCGAATCTGGTCGGGGCTCATGATGCTCTTGAAGGCAGGCATTCCCCGTTCGGGCCGGCCTTCGCTAACCACTTTAGTGAAGCTGCTCTCGGAAGCCATTGGTCCGCCCGGTGCTACCGATACCAAAAGGTTGGCTGCCACTGGATTGGGAAGGACATCCTGGCCATGGCAACGGGAGCAGTTCACACTGTACTGGCGCCATCCCTCGTACTCGAGCTGACTCAGCTGCCCCTGCTGACCGGTTGCTCCCTGGTTGCTCGAGGGTTGAGCACCGGCTGGTGGAGTGTCAGGAGCAGTACTGGGCGGTGGAGTAATCGGTGGGGTGGCTACTCCGGTGTCGGGCACCGCAAGCGTGTCCATCGGCGCCGTGGCCGAGGTATCGCCGGGAATTTCGACCGACGTATCGACCGGTGCGGGACCTTGATCCTGCGAGGTTTGTTCCCGCGGCGTGCAGGCCGTCAGCGAGAGCGCCAGCGCACAACCGAGCCGTGCCGCGACCGCAGCGATTGTCTTCACGATAACCTCCTTGCTCATCCTCCCGGCCTCAGCGCGGGTCGACCAGGACGCAGCTTCGCATCACTGCGACCCTTCACGTAGGCATAGATCGCGTCGATGGTGGGCATCTCCATACCCAGCGGGCACCAGGCCGGCATACCCTTGGCGGGACGGCCGGCACAGACAGTCTGAACGAACAGCTCCTTGGTATTGATCGGACCATCCGGTTTTACCGAGACCAGGAGGTGAGGTGCGATGGTGGTGCCCAGAACATCCTCACCGTGACAACGAGCGCAGTTCAGGTTGTACTGCTTCCAGCCATCGTATACCTGCTGCGAAACCGTGTCGAGAGGTGCCCGACGGTAAGGATCCCGAACCGGCGCGTTTGCCTGCGCCGACGGTGCTGCCGACGCGGCTGTGGTCTCCGCCGGCTGCGCAGCAGCGGTATCGGTTGGTGCTGTAGGGGTTGTCTGCCGGGTATCGGACGGGGCAGCAGCAGTTGTCGTGGGTGCCGCGGTATCGACTGTAGTAGCGGAATCAGCCCGCGGTCGCGGGGGTGGCGTAGCGGCACGTCGAGGCCTTCGGGGAGCGGGCTTGGCAACCACCTTCGGTGCAGTGTCTCTCCGCGTGGCTGAGGTGTCCGGCGATGTAGCGGGTGGTGCGGTATCCCGGGGTTGCATTGCGCCGGTATCAGTGGCTGCAGCCGCTACCGTGTCACTCGCCTGTCGCGCGGTGTCGGCCGGGGTCGCGCCGGAGCGCTGGTCACCGCCACAGCCGAGCGACGCTATCAGGATCACGTTGGACGTCAACCTGAGCCGGCCCTGCCGAGTCATAGATGGCACCTTTCTGTAGTAAGAGGACTGATGCGGCCCGCGTTTCAAGATTGTCTCTCCGGAGGGATTGCTACGTGACGCAGGTCACCACCCACATGCTGGCCGGATGTGCTTCGGATGAGATGGAATTATTTTCCAGCATGACTTCGGCAGACTCCAAGATGGTAACGCTGGGCCTGGTCCAGATGCGCTGCACCCCGGATCCGGAGCGGAACATGCAGGCCGCGCTCCAGGGAATTCGGGATGCGGCAGCACGCGGCGCCCAGATCGTATGCCTTCAGGAGCTGTTCCGGAGCCAATACTTCTGCCAGACCGAAGATCACCGATGCTTCGAGCTGGCGGAGCCGGTACCAGGTCCCTCCACTGAACAGCTTGGCCGCCTGGCGGGCGAGCTCGGTGTGGTGGTAATCGCCTCTCTGTTCGAGAAGCGGGCTCAGGGCTTATACCACAACACCGCTGCCGTGATCGATGCGGATGGCCGGTACTTGGGCAAATACCGGAAGATGCACATCCCGGACGACCCGCAGTACTACGAAAAATTCTATTTCACCCCCGGGGATCTCGGATTCCGTTCCTGGGACACCAAGTTCGGCCGGATCGGCGTGCTGGTGTGCTGGGACCAGTGGTATCCCGAAGCCGCTCGCCTTACTGCGATGAGCGGCGCGCAAATCCTGTTCTATCCTACGGCCATTGGATGGCTGCCGGGCGAGAAGCAGGAGCACGGGCCCCAGCAACAGGCAGCCTGGGAAACGATTCAGCGCAGCCATGCCATCGCCAACGGAGTTTATGTCTGCGCGGTCAACCGGGTCGGCCATGAGGGTGATCCCAAAGGCGGGCTGGAATTCTGGGGCGGCAGCTTCGTGTCCGACCCGGGCGGCCGCGTGCTCGTGAAGGGCGGCACCGGGGAAGAAGTTTTGATCGCCACCTGCGACCTCTCCAAAGTGGATGCCAGCCGAACTCACTGGCCCTTCCTGCGTGACCGTAGGATCGACGCCTACGCTGATCTCACCAAACGGTATCTGGACTGACGCCGACTCCCGCTGCGCTCGGGTACCGAATGCCGGCCGAGTGGGAACCACACCGAGGTACCTGGCTAAGCTGGCCGCATAAACAGGCCTCCTGGCCCGGCAAGTTTCATCCCGTCCCCACGATCTTCGCTCAAATGGTGCGCCATCTCGCAGATCACGAGGAGGTGCATATCAATGTTGCAGGGCCGGCTATGGAGGAGGAGGTTCGGCGGCTCCTGGCGGACACTGGGGGCGATGCCGGGAATGTGTTTTTCCACTACAATCCAACCAACGATGCATGGTGCCGCGATCACGGGCCGATCTTCCTTCAGCGCCGCGTCCGTGGCTCCGTCGAAGAAGCGGTGGTGGATTGGGGGTTCAATGCCTGGGGCGGCAAATACCCACCTTACGATCTGGATGATGTCATCCCCACCCGCGTCGCGGAGGAGCTCGGGATTCCGGTGTTCCATCCCGGCATTGTTCTCGAGGGTGGATCAATCGAGGTCAACGGACGCGGTACGCTCCTCACCACCGAAGCCTGCCTCCTGAATCCCAACCGTAATCCCCAGCTAAGCCGGGCCGGAATCGAGGAGTGCCTGCGGGAATACCTTGGCGTCTCACACATCCTCTGGCTGGGAGACGGCATTGCTGGTGACGACACCGACGGCCACGTGGACGACCTGACCCGGTTCGTTGATCCAAAGACAGTGGTGACGGTGGTGGAGGACGATCCAGAGGACGAAAACTACCAGCCGCTCCAGGAGAATCTGGAGCGACTCAAGCACATGACCGACCAGGACGGCCGGCCGCTCCGGGTGGTCACCCTGCCCATGCCCAGCGCTCTATGGCACGAAGGCCAGCGACTCCCGGCAAGCTACGCAAACTTCTATATCGCCAACCGACTGGTTCTGCTGCCTACCTATGATCCGTCCCGGGACGAAGAGGCGCGGGACACGCTCCAGCAACTCTTTCCCGACCGAAAAGTCATTGGAATCGATTGCACCGACCTGGTGTGGGGCTTAGGGGCATTTCACTGTGTGACGCAGCAGTGGCCGTCGACAACGGATAAGGCGAAAGACGGGTAGGCCTGTAAGCAGGCAGGTGTAGGTAGGGGAAGGTAGATTCTGTGCCGATGACGAGTTCGGCGGCAGAGCTCAACCTTCCCCTTCCGCTACCCTGCTTATCCACTTACCCGCCTACCCGCTTTTGTGCCAGGTCCCCACCAGCGCAGCTCTACGGTTGCCGCACTTGTCTGCGCCCAGGCCCGCGATCCGCAGCTGATCGTCGGCCATCCGGATGACATACCGCGCGTCCTGGGTCTGACAAGCGCGCGCGGCCGTGTCGGCCTTGAAGACCATCGTGTCTCCCTTGAAGCTGGCCTGGCCTTTCATGTCCACCGAATCCGGCCAACGGGGAGAAGGCAGCATCAGCTCCACGCCCCCATTGGCCGCGAGCTTCATCTGGATCTCCCCTTCGCCATAGAGATCCCGTTTCCAGGTACCTGCGTACTGTGCGCCGTCACCTCCGCAACCTGCCAGCAACGGAATGGCAACCAGGAGCACGAGCCCTCGTTCGAGCCGCATCCTCAGCTCCTCGGCTGGGTTTCTGCCGTCGGGATCGGCAGTGTGGGGAAAATGACGTCGGGCGGAGGGCCCGGCCGGTCGAGCGACTGAAGTGCAGCTGTCAGCCCATAACGGCGGTAATCAATCCAGCTGTGCCCGCCTTCGTACATCAGCGAGTACCGCTTGTTGTAGAGCAGCTCGTTGATGAGCGACGGCTGATCGACGGGCCCGACATAGGGCCCCAGGAGACCCGATGTCTGCCGCACGAGGTTCAGGTCTTCAACCGCCGGAACGAAGTTCGACAGGTTGATGTTGGCTTCCGCTCGTAGCAAGATCAGCTCCTCATTCTTGATCAGCGGAATCGGCGAGTTCGGACTTGGATACCGGACCCAGCCTAGATCCGAAGTGAGAACCTGGGGAGTTCCGGCCGACCGCTGCGGCCGGGGCGTCAGCTTGGTGAGAAACCGCTGGTCAAGGGAAACTCCGTCGGCCTGCAGCTGAGCCTGCGTGCGCAGTAACGGATTGCCGAAGTTCTCCCCCACCTGAGGATCGAGAGCGAGTGGATTGGGAAGATCTCCGGCACCCGCACTGTAATCCATGTATACGCCCAGCTCCATCGGTGCGGCAGGATTGAGGAATGACTGGGACAGGAATGTCAGGGCACCGGTGTAGTCGGCCCGGTAGACCGCGACACGTGCTCGCAATGCTCGGTTGAACAGGATGAACGTCGAAGGAGTATCGAAGCCGGTGAATCCCGGCGGGAGATCAAATGGAAATGCGCTGGTGCCGGCAGCCTGAAGCTCGGGAACCGCGTTATCCAGCAGCTGCATCACGTGGGTCCATGCTTCCGCATTCGTGACCAGAGGAGCCGGCGGTGCCGTGACATCGGTTCCGACATCAATGGGAATGGCGTCCTGGGTGTGAGCGTCCAGAACGATCATGAAATTGTAGGCTTGCAGCGTGTGAGCGTACCCCCGGACTGCATTCTGCTCCTCAGCGGTGAGCTCGCTCGCCGTGCCGATCACAGCCAGAAGGTTGTTTGCACTCCGGATGGCAGCGTACTGCTCGGCCCAGTGATCACCGCCGAACGCACGACTGCCAGGATCGAGCGGACCCTGCATCAGCTCACCTGTGAACCGGGGGTCGGAGCCATCGAAGCGATAGGCCTCCCGGCCTAGCAACGCGGCGTCGAGAGCCCAGTCTGCCACGTCGGCACGGGTGGCGATGAGCAAGCCGATAGAAGACGCAGCCACCTGCGAGCGGTTTGGGTTCTCCCCGATGATTTCCGGGCTGTTGGGATTGGCAATATCGAAGTTGCAGGCCGCGCCGCCGAACGCGACCAGGGCGAGTGCCAGACGAGTCTGCTTGTATATGGGCGTCATGTCAGAACCCCAGATCGACAGAGAGGAAGAAGCTGCGGCTCGGCGGGAACGGGGCCACATCGATGTTTCGCACGATCGCCTGGTTGCCGAAGTTGCTCACTTCCGGATCCAGCCCGCGGTAGGGCGTAAACCGCAGGAGATTACGTCCTGTCAAGGAGACGCGCGCGGTTCGGATGCTCCGCCCAAAGACTGCCGACGTAAAAGCATCGGGCAGATTATAGGACAGGTTCACTTCCCGTAGCTTGAGGTAGCTGCCGTCCTGCACGTAAGGGTCAGTAAAGCCTTCCCCGAATCTCGCAATCCGGTCCGCTCCTCCTCCCGGCTCCGTAAAGTCGACGCTGTTCTGGCCGGCATCATACAGAAATTCGGTCAGATTGATGATGTCACCGCCCTTCTTCCAGTCGAAAAGGAAGCCGAGAGTGAACCGGTTGAAGTCAATGTCATTCGAGAAGGACATCTGGAAGTCAGGGTTGGCATCGCCCACCTTGCCGGCCATAGTGTTGCCTGCTGCATCCACCCCGACCAGTCCATATATCTGAGTGGGCGAGCTGTCCTGCTCGAGCTGATAGGTGCCCAGCGAAAGAGCGAACCCACCGGTCTGGTACGCCGGGACCGGGAGATGGGTGATCTTCGCACGGTTGGCGAAGAAAGTGGTACGGAAGATCCAGTTCACGCTCCGGGTCTGAATGGGTTGCAACGTGAGCGAGGCCTCTATGCCCTGATTACGGAGCCGGCCATCGGAGCTGAACACGTGCTCTTCCTGCCCGCTGGAGGGCGCGAGGGTCCGCTGCAGCAGGAGGTCCCGAATGATGCGCTGATAAGCGGTAAACGTGAGCTGCGCGCGGCCGTCGGCAAAGGTGGCATCGAACCCACCCTCGAACTCGATCTGACGCTCCGGCTTGATGTTTGGGTCGCCCGCGCGGGGGCCGATATAGGTTCCGCTGATGCCCCCGATGGTTGCCGTGGTGTCCGGGGAATAAAGGTTCCCGAAGAGCGCCCGGTTTCCGGTTTGCCCATAGGCGCCGCGCACCTTGATCTCATCGACCCCGCCGAATGGCCGAAGGAAGCGATAAGCGGCTGCGAGCTTTGGATAGAAGAAGTACTTGTCTTCATCTCCATTCGAGCTGCTGCGGTCACCCCGAATCCCGGCGATGAGCGTCAGCCTCTCCCGGTCCAGCAGAACTTCCTCCTGGGCGAAGATGCCCAGGTCTTTCACCGGTTCGATTCTCGACAGTACCGATTGGCTGGCAGCCTGCTGCGGGCTCTGCTGTCCGGTGAGCAGGTTACGACCAATGACCTGGGTAGCGGACAAGCGCCGCTCCTCGTACTGAACGCCGGCAGAGGTTGTGAAGCGAGTACCCTCACCAGCCGGGCTGAACGTGTGCGCCGCGTTCAGGGCCAGGTTCAGATTCCGGTTGGAGGATTTGCTCTGCACCACGGTTCCAGGCTGGCCGTCGTTGGGCTCGAACTGAAGCTCGGGGGGCGAGATGAAATTGTTGTCCTGCTGGAAGTAGTCCACGCCGCCCGTGCCGATGAGCTGCAGGTTGTGCCGCTCGCTCTGTAAGGGGGACCAGCGGAGCGTCGTGGTCCCCAGCAACCGCCAGACGTCCTCGTCATTCTGAAGGAACTGGAAGGTCTGCAGCGGGTTGCTGCGCTCAAACGGGTTGGTCGGGAAGTCGGATGGCTCCAGGCTGTCACCTGAAGCAGTCCCCTGCAGATTCACGAAACTGGGCGTGAAGGGGAACACCAGATATGGACTGGTTCCCGAGTTGTCGTTGTTGGAAACGCCCCGGTCGGAGTTACTGTGACCGCCGCTGAGGTTCACCTGGAGCTGGAACCCTCCGCCGAGCTCCTGGTCCAGATTGGACCGGAGCGTCTGCTTGTTGTACCCGGTATTGGTGGCGATTCCCTCATCATTTCTGACGGATCCCGAGATGTAGTATCTCGTGTTCTCGGTTCCACCACTCACACTGGCGTTGGTCTCGTAGGAAGGTCCACTCCGGCCGTACAGCTCGTCCTCGAAGTTGAAACTCCTTCCAGGCTGGTACAGCGCGGTGACCGTGGCCGTGTCGGTGAAGACCGATAGCGCTTCATCCAGCGAAGTGAACGTGCGCTGCCCCAGCTCGTTGGCGCGGGTAAAGAATCCGAATCGCTGGGAGATGTTGAATTGTGGTCTTCCCTGCTGCCCCCGCTTCGTGGTGATGATGATCACCCCGTTGGTTGCCTTAGACCCATAGATGGCGGCGGCCGAGCCACCCTTCAGAACCTCGATGCGCTCGATGTCTTCCGGGTTCAGGTCGGCGATTCGGTTTACAGGATTATCCTGGTTCCGGGGGTTACCACCGGCTTGCGCCTGAGTCACAGCGTTGGCGCCGTTAGGGATCGCCGCGTTGCTGATCACTATTCCATCGACTACAAAAAGCGGGTCGACGCTGCCGATGATGGTCGAGACACCCCGCAGATTTACCTGAAAGCCACCTCCGGGAGCGCCCGAGTTGGCCTGAATGAGAGCACCCGGGATCTTGCCTTGCAGCGCGCCTTCCACGGTCTGGCTGGTTACCCGATTGAGCTCGTCGGCTGAGACAGTGGCTACCGCGTTCGGCAGGTTCTGGCGCTCCACGCCGGTAGCCTGCCCGGTAATGACAATCTCCTCCAGCTTGAACGGGTCCGGCTCGAGTGCCACGTTGGCGGTGGCCTGGCCGGCCGGTACTCTCACTTGCTGCCGCTTGTATCCGATACCTCGCACCACGAGAGTCTGATCACCCTCCGGTGCATTGACGACGTAAACCCCCTCGTTGTTGGTCTGGCTCACGAGATCAGTCCCGCTCACCGCAACGGTGACCTCGGCCACCCCAGCCTGAGTCTGAGCATTGGTCACTCGGCCTGTAATCTGACGCACCTGCGCATCCAGAGCTTGAAAGCCGGCCAGTGAGAATAGGAGTAACGTGCCGCACACGCGCAGTGTCATGGCGCCTCCGACCTTTCAGAAGTCGTTGTGTCAAAGGAGATGTCACTACAGTGCATCACCACTTCCGGACGCGCAAGGAGGGCTAGAGACAGTCCCCGGGCCCGGTAACACACCACATACCATCAGGGAGGCCAGCCCGTGCGGTGTGGCCGTCGAGGTCGTAGAAGCGCTGAGCTCTACGCTCACCCCGGGGGCTTCAGCCTGGTTCAGGGCATCCAGATCGAGTGACACGAGAGTGGCCGCACGTGCGGAACAGCTCGTAGATCGCCGAGGTCTGCGGTGCGGGTCAGGAGACGTTCGAAGTCCGGCGACCGGGGATCGGGCGCGAGGTGTCGTGATGTCAGGCCGGCTGAGAGGCACGATCCGCGGCAGTCCACCGCACCGCTCCCCGCACTACGGTGAGGAGGCAGGCGTTGGGTTTGAGGTGATACAGCCAGTGAGTCACATCGGGAGCATCGATCAAGGCGAAATCGGCAGACTTGCCGGCCTCGAGAGAGCCAACCTCCTGCTCCAGGCCGAGCGCGCGCGCGGCATAGATGGTCGCCCCTTTCAGTGCTTCACCCGGCGTCATCCCCTGAAGGGTGCACGCCAGGGTCAACGCCAGAGGCAGATGGTAGGAGGGAGCCGATCCCGGATTGAAGTCGGTAGCCACGGCGACGGCTACGTCCGCCGCGATCAGCCGGCGAGCCGGCATCGGCGGTTGTCTCAGGTAAAGCGAGGCGAGCGGCAGGCTGACGGCCACTACGCCCGAACGCGCCAGAGCCTCAATGCCCCGCTCCGAAACGTGCTCGAGGTGGTCGGCGGAGAGGGCAACCATTTCGGCCGCCAGCTCAGCACCGCCGGCACTGGTAAGCTGGTCGGCATGCAGCTTGGCTTTGAGTCCCAGCCGCCGGGCAGCGAGGAGAATGCGACGGGCCTCCTCGATGCTGAAGGCCGACTCTTCGACGAAGACATCACAGCAAGCCGCCAGGCCATCCCGGGCCACGTGCGGGATGAGGCGATCGATCAGAAGCTCGAGGTATCCGCCACGGTTGTCTCGAAACTCGGCGGGAACAACGTGGGCCCCGAGAAAGGTGGGAAGCAGCCGGATGGGCTGCTCGCCGGCCAGTCGTCGGTACACCCGCAACAGCTTGAGCTCAGTGGCCTCGTCCAGCCCATAACCGCTCTTGCATTCAATCGTAGTGATGCCGAGTGCCAGCATCTCCTCCAGGAACCTGGCGGCCCTATCCACCAGCTCCGACTCGCTTGCCGCTCGAGTTTGGCGGACGGTTGCCATGATGCCACCGCCGGCACGGGCGATCTCCAGATAGCTACGTCCCGCGATCCGCTGCTCGAACTCCTCGGCCCGCCACCCCGCGAAGGCGAGGTGGGTATGGCAATCGACGAGTCCCGGAATTACCAATCGCCCGCCGGCGTCGAGCCGCTCGAGCTCGCGGTACTCCGCCGGCAGCGCCTGTGCCTGCCCGACCCACACGATGGTGGCCCCGTCCCACACCAGTGCGGCATCCATGACGGGGTGAATCTCACCCTGGCCACCTTCGGAGCGGCAGGTTGCGAGCTGCCCGATGTTGTGCAGGAGCCTCAATCAGACGTCGTCCTGAGGGAGCACAGCGATGGAAGGATCCTCATCGATCGACCATGGGAAGATCGACCCCCCGCTCTCGGGCGGTCTCGATAGCAAGCTCGTAGCCGGCATCCGCATGCCGCATTACTCCGGTACCCGGATCGGCCGTGAGAACGCGTTGGAGGCGCCGGCCGGCTTGATCGGTTCCGTCCGCGACGATCACCATCCCGGCGTGAATAGAGTACCCGATTCCCACACCGCCTCCGTGATGGAGCGAGACCCAGCTCGCTCCGCAGGCGGTGTTCAGCAGGGCATTGAGCAGGGGCCAGTCGGCTATCGCATCCGAGCCATCCTTCATGCCCTCGGTTTCCCGGTTGGGCGATGCTACAGACCCGGTATCCAGGTGGTCTCGCCCAATGACGATGGGTGCACTCACCTTCCCTTTGCTCACCAGCCAGTTGAAGCGATCGCCCATCTCTGCGCGCTCGCCATATTCCAACCAGCAGATCCGGGCTGGTAATCCCTGGAATGTCACTAGTTCCCGAGCCTTCTCGATCCAGCGAGCGAGAGCCGGCTTGCGGGGGAAGGTTTCCAGCACAGCCTGATCGGTAGCGGCGATATCGGCAGGCTCCCCGGAGAGCGCAACCCATCGGAAGGGGCCTGCCCCACGACAGAAGAGCGGCCGGATAAAGGCTGGCACAAAGCCCGGGATGTCAAAGGCAGCCGCCAAGCCACGATGATCGGCCACCTGCCCCCGAATGTTATTGCCGTAGTCGAACACTACCGAGCCCCTGGCCTGCAGCTCGAGCAGTGCGTTCACGTGCACCGCCATCGAGTCGAGCACCCGCTGCTCGTATCCTGTTGGATCGCTCTCCCGCAGGCTAGCCGCTGAGTCGAGAGTACATCCGGCGGGGATGTAGCCCAGCCTTAGATCGTGAGCCGAGGTTTGGTCGGTGACGACGTCGGGCACCACTCCCCGGCGCACGAGCTCCGGCATCACTTCGGAGATGTTGCCGACAAGACCGACCGAGAGCGGCTTCCGGGCCTTGCGAGCCTGGTCGACCAGCTGAAGCGCACGATCAAGGTCAGTCTCCAGCCGGTCGCAATACCGGTGCTCTACCCGCCGGCGAATTCGCTGTTCGTCGACATCTACACCGAGGAAGGCAGCGCCATTCATGGTGGCTGCCAGCGGCTGGGCGCCGCCCATACCACCAAGCCCTCCGGTGACAACCAGCCGGCCTTCCAGCGTGCCTCCAAAATGCTGGCGGGCACATTCGGCGAAGGTTTCGTAGGTGCCCTGGAGAATCCCCTGGGTCCCGATGTAGATCCAGGACCCTGCGGTCATCTGGCCGTACATCGTGAGCCCCAATGACTCCAGCCGCCGGAACTCCTCCCAGGTTGCCCACCGGGGAACCAGATGGGCGTTGGCGATGAGCACCCGCGGCGCATCCTCGTGGGTCCGGAACACCCCGACCGGCTTTCCACTCTGCACCAGAAGAGTTTCGTTGTTCTCCAGCCGCCGTAGGGTGGCCACTATGCGCTCGTAGCATTCCCAGTTCCGCGCGGCCTTCCCTCCACCCCCATAGACGATCAGGTCATCGGGGCGCTCGGCGACCGAAGGATCGAGGTTGTTCATCAACATCCGAAGCGCCGCTTCCTGCTGCCAACCCCGGCAGGATAGTGTGGTGCCCCTCGGCGCTCGAATCGCGCGTGGCTGGATAGTGGTGGTCAAGACATGTCCCGGACGGATTCCGCTCAAGGCTAGCCTTCTCCCAGGGGGCCTGCAACCTTTTGACCCGGCAGACGATCCAATTCTCCGCGATGAACGTACTCGGCCTCGGAGTGGCGATCCTGGAGCACGAACAGACCGGCAGGACCGATCCGGACGCAGTGGATGCCACCCTCGCGGCGAGCGGTGACGCCAGCGCGTTTGAACGGCTTTACCGGAGCCACATTCCGAAGATCTACGGTTTAGTACGCCGGATGCTGAACGATGACGACATCGATGAAGTGGCTCAGGACATCTTCGTTCGCGCGTGGCAGAAGCTCGGCACCTTTCGAGGTGAAGCGGCGTTTGGAACCTGGTTGCACCGGCTGGCAGTCAACGTAATCCTGGCCCGGCGAGAAACCCTCGCGGTCAGGCGCAAGCGGTACCTCGATACGGACGCGGCACTGGAAACGATTCCGGCACGCCGCCCGCGACCCGAACTGACTATGGATTTCGAATCCGCCATGCAGCGGCTGCCGGACGGGGCCAGAGAGGTCTTCGTCCTGCACGATGTAGAGGGATACAGGCATGAGGAAATCGCGGAAATGCTGGGTCTGGCAACGGGCACTTCGAAGTCACAGCTGCATCGGGCCCGTATGGCTCTGCGCCAGCATCTGGAACGCTGAGAGGAAGCAAGTATGACATACGATCAGTGGACTAACCGGCTCTCGGAATACCTGGATGGCGAGCTCGATGAAGGCGACCGGATCGCGTTGGAAGCCCATCTCCAGACCTGCCAGGAATGTTCCGGCATCGTCTCCGATCTGCGCCGGGTAGTGCGGCGGGCGCGCACTGTGAAACCATACACGCCGCCGCGCGACCTCTGGCCTGCCATTGCCGCACAAATCGGCGCCACGAGTCCGGACAAGAACATCCTCGATCTGAGCTCCCGGCGTACGGCCGTACCCCGCCGCTGGGCCTTTTCTCTGCCCCAGCTTGCTGCCGCCGGTATTGCCCTGATGGCAATCTCCGGGGGCACCGTGTGGGTTCTCAGCACCTCGGGTCAGCCCGAGAGTATGGCCCCCGTGGTTGTGGTCCCTTCAGAGACGCCGGCCATGAATGTTGCGTCCCGGCCGACCGCCTCGGAGAGCTATGCCGCCGCGGTGGCCGACCTGGAACAGGTGCTGGCAGAGGGCCGAGGCCGGCTCGATAGCACCACGGTGACGGTGATTGAACAGAATCTGGCGGCCATAGATCGCGCGATCGCGGAAGCCCAGAAAGCACTGGCAGCGGATTCGGCAAACCTGTACCTCAATACTCATCTGGCCGAGACCATGCGGCGGAAGCTCGACCTGTTACGTCAAGCCGCCGCGCTCGTTCCGGTGAGCTGAAAGGACCCAACGTGCTGTTCGCTCTGGTCTGCGGAACTCTGGCCCTCATGGCCACCCAGCAAGTCGACACCACGCTGAACGTGGCTCGAGGCCAGCGTCTCGAGGTCAACGCGCACGGCGGAGAGGTCTCGGTACGGGCCTGGAACCGCAATGCGGTACGGGTGGAGGCATCCACCTCCGATCGCGAACGGGTCGAGCTGTCCAGCTCCGCCACGAGTCTCAGCGTGCGCACCCAGGGGCGGCATGGCCCACCGGAGGAAATCAGGCTACAGATCAGCGCGCCGGCGTGGATGGCGCTCACGCTCGCTGGAGTGAACACCAGCGTGAGGGTGGAGGGCATTCGCGCGCCAATAACGGTCGAAACAGTTGAAGGAGACGTGAACGTCACCGGCGGAGACGGCCTGGTTTCTCTTCGCTCCGTTCAGGGTTCCGTTACTCTGAGGGGCGCCAGAGGCCGCATCAACGTGAACTCAGTGAACGAAGACGTGGAAGTGTCGGGCAGCTCGGGGGATGTCGCTGCGCAGACGGTAAACGGTGAGATCACACTCCAGATGGTCGATGCGCCCAGTGTCGATGCGAGCACCGTGAATGGCGATATCGCCTACTCCGGTCCGGTGCGGGTTGCCGGGCGCTACGCGCTCTCCACCCATAATGGTGACATCACCATGACCGTACCCGAGGGTGCCAGCGCGAATGTCGCCGTATCAACATTCAGTGGCGAGTTCGAGTCTGAATTCCCGGTTCCGCTGCGTGGTACCCGCAAGGGCAAAGGCTTCAGCTTTACCATAGGCGGTGGCAATGCGCAGGTTACGCTCGAATCTTTCCAGGGCACCATTCATCTGGTTCGGCCGGGCAGCGAAGACGATCCTGCCCGCCGGGAGCGGCGTAATCACGACCGCGATCATGATGAGGATTGATTGGCTCTGGCTGCGGCGTACTGTCGCAATTTGACGGGTTATCGCCGGATCATGACAGCCTCCGCACCACCGACCGAAAA
>DASPKB010000529.1:0-8595 GCA_035628315.1 Gemmatimonadales bacterium
CATGGGGCAAGAAGGCCCAGGCTGAGGTATTCGTGGTCGGAGATCTGTGGCTGAGCTCGAACCGTTCGGGATCTTACGGCATTTATCAGACGAGGGTGCCTGCTCCACTTCAGCTGCTCCCGGTATTGGTAGACAACGCCAGCAATATCCAGGTAGCCCTCGCCCCCGATCGGACCCAAGTAGCCTTCAGCTCCAACCGAAACGGTAATTTCGACATCTATGTAATGGACGCCGACGGCCAGCGGCTTCGTCGAGTCACGGCCACCCCGGCGCATGAAGGGGAGCCGGCCTGGACGCCGGATGGCCGTCACATCGTCTACACCGTCACCAGCGGCACCACTACCCACATCGCCAGCGTTCCTGTTGGTGGGGGCGAGAGCCGGATCCTGACCACCGCCTCGGGAGGCAATCACTCTCCGTCAGTCTCACCTGATGGCCGCACGATAGTGTTCGTGTCGGCTCGCGACGGCAATCACGCCATCTACACCATGAACCTCGACGGATCCAATCAACGGAAGCTGACGAGAAGCTCGGCGCGGGAAACCAGTCCCCGCTACTCCAGCGAGGGTGACCTGCTGTTCGTGATGGAGAGAGGCGGTGGATCCCGGGGCTCCAAAATCATGCGGATGGCCAGCGGCAGTGGTAGCATCTCTCAGATTCTTCAGACCGAAGACCCCGTGACTGCCCTGGCTGTATCACGCGATGGGGACCGGCTGGCATACATCACAGGGCGAAGCCGGGACGCCTCCAGGGGACGTGTCGAGTTCGGGCTGTCTCTCAGGACGGTGCGGGGTGGATCCAGCAGTGCTCCCCTTGTGCTCCCCCTCCAGCCGGGCGAGCAGATCGTCGGCCCCTCCTTTTAATCCCTTCAGAATGAAGGCCCTCACCCTCGCTGCGGTGGGCGGACCAGAGCACCTCCGGGTACAGGAGTTGCCAGAACCAACCGTTCAGTCCGCAGACCAGGTGCTGGTACGGATCGAGGCGGCGGCCTTGAATCGGCTGGACCTGTTCGTGGCCGAGGGACTTCCTGGCGTCAACTACAGCTTCCCCCACGTTATGGGTTCGGATGGCGCGGGAACCGTGGTCGAATGCGGCCCCGCGGTTCGAAGTGTTCGAGCCGGAGATCGGGTGATGATCAATCCCACGATCTCCTGCGGCAAATGTCCACGGTGCTTGCAAGGCGAGGAATCACTCTGTTCCAGCCTTGAGGTCCTGGGGGAGCATCGGACCGGAACGGCGGCCGAATACACCGTCGTTCCGGAGGTCAATCTGGCTGTCGTGCCTCCGGCCATGCCCTGGCCCCAGGCAGCCGCCTTCTCCCTCGCCACCCTGACCGCCTGGCGAATGCTGGTGACCCGGGGGCGGCTCATAGCGGGTGAGACGGTCCTGATATGGGGCATCGGCGGCGGTGTCGCGATGGCAGCACTGCTGATTGCCCGCCATCTCGGGGTCCGCACGATCGTGACCAGCGGCTCGGACGCCAAGCTCGAGGTAGCGCGGTCCCTCGGAGCCGACCTGACGCTCAACCATCGAGAGGTGGACGTCGCGGCTGAAGCTCGCCGCGCAACCGGCGGCGCCGGGGTCGATGCGGTGGTAGATAGTGTCGGGGAGCAGAGCTGGGTGCATTCGCTCCGCTCGCTGCGCCGGGGTGGACGCCTGGTCGTGTGCGGCGCGACCACGGGGCCCAAGATCTCATTGGATCTCCGAAGACTGTTCTGGCACCAGTGGAGTATCCTGGGATCGACCCTGGGCAGCCGTCAGGAATATGCGGCGATCGTACAGCTGGCCAGCGAAGGAAAACTCTGGCCGGTGATCGATCGGGTTGTCCCGCTTAGCGAGGCCGTCTCGGCTGTAACACGGCTCAAGCGAGGTGAGCAGGTGGGGAAACTCGTCATTGAGGTAAGCCGGTGACCGAACTGTGGCAGCGCATTCTCATCGGGGCCGAGCAGATCGGCAGCGTGATACCCGCGCTGGTCGGCGCGGCCGTCATCCTGCTGACCGGCTACTTCCTGGCTCGCCAGGTTCAACGCTGGGCCGACGAAACGCTGAAGCGGCTGGACTTCAATCGGGTAGCCACCGTGGGCGGTCTGGACGAGGTCGTCGGCCGGACCGGATCCCGGCTGGACCCGGTCCGCGCGCTGGCAAAGTTGATCTTCTGGCTGGTCATGCTGGTTGTTATCCTGCTGGCCAGCACCGCGCTCGGTCTCGAGAGCATCAACGAGATGTTCGGCATCATGCTGGCCTTCATCCCGACGCTCATCGCCGGCATCGTGATCGTAATCTTGGGCATCATCGTTGGTGAATTCGTGCGGGGCTTGATCGTCGCGTCCGCCGGCAGTGTGGCCGGTGTGCCCACCGTGGCCAAGATGGCCAAGGGGGCCGTTATCCTGATCGCCCTGTTCATGGCGCTTCAGCATGTAGGCGTAGCCGAGGAGATCGTTACCGCGGCATTCACCCTGATCCTGGGCGCTGCCGCTCTGGCGGTGGGTCTGGCGTTTGGGTTGGGAAACCGCGAGCTCGCCGGCGAGATCACTCGGCGCTGGTACGAACAGGGCCAACGGCGGGACCGGCGGCGGTCGGATTGGATGGGCCCGAATACGCCGCCAGGAGACGAGCCGCCGATTCTCGACTAGGACGACCTCAACCGAAGCCTCGCCAGCGATCTCGATCCGTCCTCATTGCGAACCGAAGCGAAGACCGCCCCATTGGCGCCAAAGCCGGCGAGTGATGCATTCTGAGGAAATGTGATCTCGCGCCGCCACCCTCCGTTTCGACCGAACACATCGTAAACCAGTGATGCTCCCTCTACGCTCCTGGACCGCTGCAGCCAGACCTCACCGGCCGGGTGGCCCATTGCGAAGTCGAAAGGCGGCTTCGTTTCCGCGAAGGGGTACACAATTTTCAGTTCCTGGGGCATGCCGTATTGCTTGCCCTGCTCTCGTACCTGGGCTAGCACCCGCTCTTTGTCGGCCTCGGTAACGGCTACCTTCTTGAAAGCATGCGGCTTTCCCCGGACCCAGGTACCGTCGGGCGAGCGCCAGTCCACCCGATTCTCCTTCCCCCTGGCCACCCAGGCGGTACCGTCCGGCAGCACCCCGAAGAAATCATTCGGTGCGAACACCTTCGCGGCCTGCTGAACCTGGTCTCCGAACATGGCATCGCCATATTCGGGAGCGGCAAGGTGGGCGATGGTGTCGACCCGTCCGCTGGACAGTCTGATGCGGAGCACCGGGATACTGTCGGGCCTCACCCGCTGTCCCGGTTCTCCGCCTCCGAGAATCGCCTGATAATCGATCTTGTACCCGTGCCCCAGAGTATCGTAGAGCAGGATCGGAGTCTGCCCGGCCACTTCCTTGATCGGCAGGATTCCCAGGGGACGGCCGGCTTCGCTCCACAAGGTGGTGCGAATGGCAGAGAAGTCCACCAGGGCAACTGTGTCGCCCCCGAGATGCGCTACCCAGCCGGGAAAACGATACTGGCCCGGTGCGTTCGGCCGAACCGAATCGACTCGGGTGCCCAGCGTGTCCACCTTCCCTGTCTTGAAGTCACCGCGGAAGAAAAGCTTGTTTTTCGTATCGGCGAAGACAATGCGGCCGTCACGCAGCTCGACGGCATTGCTGAGCGCACCGAACCGGTCAGGGAGCCGAGCCTCGTGACTCAACACGCCTTGGCTCTCGGCCGACCGGCAGGCAACGCCGGCTATAAAGACAGCGGCATACAATGGTCCCAACTTCATCACCTATTCCTCACTCAGAGAGAGTATCTGCGGGAAGTCTCGTGGCCACGAAGCGAGTGCCGCCGGCTCCAGGCTCTGCTACCAGCACTGCGCCTTGCCCGAGAGCGACGACCCGGCCATGGCCACGGAGCCGGAACTCACGAATCAAGCGGCCACGCCGGTCTACGACGTGGTACCGCCGTACTGAATCAGCCGGGGCCCTGCTCTTCTCCAGCCATACCTCTCCCGACAAACCGGTGAGTCCGGCTTCAAAGGGTGGCTTGATGGCAGCGAATGGCAGCTCCTGGGCGGTTCGGCGCAGCTCGGGCGGAAACCGGCGGACGAAAAGCTCGCGGTCATAGCGGGTCACCTCGAGTACCCGGTCAGGCAGCGCATCACCGCGGATCCAGGATCCGTCGGGAGCACGCCAGTCAACCCGGTTGTCGTAAACCCGAGCCACCCAGATCGAGCCGTCGGGCAGCACACCCCAGCGATCGAGCCCACTGAACACTCGGCGCTCAAACCGGCGCCCCGCCTCACCGACAACCTCCGCCACGTCGGCCGGTGCCAGCCGCGCCAGGGTATCCACCCGGGTAAGTCCAGGATCGATTCGAAGCACCGCCGCCGAGTCCCGGTTGCCGCTCCCGTCCGGCCCGGGTGGTGGATACACGTCGAGATAGAAATACCCCGCGCTGTCGCGCGCACGGGGGAGGGCACCCCGAACAATATCAGGGGCAGGAATCGAGCGTATCATGCGCCCGCCGAGCTGCCACAGTGAGAGCCGGCGCAAGCCCCAGTCGCCGATGTAGAGGGTGTCTTCTGCAACGAAGATGTTGGATGGGTTGCGAATCGACCGGGGATTGGCGGTGCCAAGCTGGCGAGCACCATTCCGCTCGAAATCAACGATCGCGACAATTTCGTCCTGCACGGCGAGCACTGCCCACCGACCCTCGCCCAACCAGACGCCCTCGGCGATCTCGCCATATGTGGTGAGCACCGTGTCGGCGCCAGCAGCTAGCTCAGCATACGGAGCGGCCCGGGACCCCCCTTCACAAGCCAAAAGCAGGCCAGCCGCCAGGAGAACACTCCTGCCGCCATTGGTCGAATGCATGGCTCAAAGGTAATGACAGTCAGACCGTGAATTTCCGGTATCGCCGTACTGCGAGTGTGAGGATGGCGATGCCGCCGGCAGCAAGTCCGAGCAGCGGGGGAGCGATGGTCTCCAACCCCGCACCGCGCACCAGTACTGCTCGCATGATGAACACGAAGTGCTTGACCGGATTGGCCTGCGCTATCGCGCGAGCCCAGTCCGGCATCGAGTCCACCGGCGTGAACAGACCACCCATCAGCAGGAAGATGAGAATGACAAAGAAGGCCACGAACATGGCCTGCTGCTGGGTACGGGTTATCGTGGAGATCCAGAGCCCTAGGCCGAGGACCACGACGAGATAGACCATCAAAGCCAAATACACTAGCAGCAGATTACCCCGCATGGGGATGCCGAATACCAGCTTGCCGATGGTAAGGCCGATGGAGAAGATCACCAGCGAGATCAGCCAGAACGGGATCAGCTTGGCAGCAATGAACTGCACCTTCGTCATGGGAGTTACGTTGAGCTGCTCCAGGGTGCCCAGCTCGTACTCCCGGGTAATGTTCTGCGCTGTGAGCAGGAGACCGATGATGGTGGTGAGCGCCACCATGAGGGCAGGGACCATGTAGTGCTTGTAGTTCCTCGTGGGATTGAACCAGCGCTGGGTGCGGAGGTCGAGCGGCGCCGTCTGGCTGGATGCGCTGATGGTGCTGGGAAGGGTCAGGCTCAATTCCCGAGCGTACTCGGCAAGGATAGCGTTGGCGTTCGACTGGACGATGCCAGTGGCCGCCCCCTCTTCAGCGTTCAAGACCAGCTGGACGGTAGCCCGGCCGTGTTGCACCAGGTCCTGTTCGAAGCGGCGCGGAATGTGAATGACTGCGGTGACGTCCCGGTCGAGCAGCGCTGATTCCACTCCGCGGTCGGTGGGAGACTGGTGCACGACCTGAAATTGGCGGCCACCCTCCAGCCGCTGGATCAGACCGGCGGATATAGTGGTCCGGTCTTCATCGACCACCATCAGCCGGGTCTGCTTTAGGTCAAAAGTGGCTGCGTTGGAAAGCACGAGTAGCTGCACGACCGGAATCATGAATATCTGGGCTACGGTCGTATGGTCCCGGAAAATCTGAAGGAATTCCTTTCGCACCAGGAAGTAGATCGTGCGCATCGTCAGCCCAGCCTCATGGACAGCTTGCGGGATCCGATGGCGAGGAAGAATGCCGTCATACCGACCAGCACCAGGGTCTCCTGCCAGAGCGTTGCCAGCCCTGCACCCTTGATCATGATCCCTCGCACAACCAGCAGGAACCAGCGGGCGGGTACTGCGTAGGAGATTGCCTGCAGCCACTTCGGGAGCGAATCCAGGGGGAAAATGAAGCCGCTCAGAAGCATCGTTGGCATCATCAGCCCCGCCAGAGCGAAGATCATGGCAGTGCGCTGGGTTGGCGCCTTGGTCGAGATTACGATGCCCAGCGCGAGCGCGGTGATGATGTATAGGCCGCACTCCGCGAGCAGCAGCCCCACACTCCCACGGAGAGGCACCCCGAACACGGTTCGAGCCGCGATCAGTACCAGGATCACGCTGACGAATCCGAGCACTATGTAGGGCGTGACCTTGCCGGCCACAATAGCCGCCGGGTGAATCGGGGAGACCAGGAGCATCTCCATCGTTCCGGTCTCCTTCTCCCGGGTAATGGAGATAGCGGTCATCATGGCTGACATGATCGTGAGCACGAAGGCGACCAACCCGGGAACAAAGAGATGAGAGCTTTCCAGCGTCGGGTTGTAGCGCAGCCGGCTGGCGGCTGTGATGCGCAGCCCGGTGCCGGCCGGGGAAGCATCGGCATACCAGCGCTCGACCACTGCGGTCGCGTAGCCCTGCATGATCCCGCCGGTATTGGGATCGCTTCCATCGGTTAGCAGTTGAATCGCGAGGGAATCCCCCCTGCCCAGGCGCCGCTCCACGTCGCCTGGCAACACCAGCGCCTGCCGAATCGATCCGGCGCGGAACTGCGGGTCGAGGTCACGGCTGCTCCCTGTTACGCCAACCAGGTCGAATCGGTCCGAGGCCATGATCCGATCGCGCAGCTCCAGTGTGGCGACATCGGGGGTGGGGTCCACCAGCACGATGGGAACCTTTCGCACGTCGGTTCGAACGGCGAAGCCGAAGATGAGCACCTGGATCAGGGGCAACAGCAGCAGTATCGCCAGCGTCTGGCGGTCCCGCGTAAGGTGCAGGGTCTCCTTCCGCACAAAGCCGAGAAAAGACCTCATACCGCCGCGGCACCCGGTCGAGTCAGCCGCAGGAATACTTCATCCAGGGTTCCGGCACCGAGGCTGCTCCGGACCTCGGCTGGTGTTCCCATCGCGGCCATGGCCCCGTTGACCATGATGGAGATCCGGTTGCAGTACTCGGCTTCGTCCAGATAGTGCGTGGTGACGAGTACGCTGGTGCCGGTGGATGCGGTCTCATAGATGAGCTCCCAGAATTTGCGGCGGGTGATCGGATCCACACCGCCGGTCGGCTCGTCGAGAAACACCACGCCAGGCCGGTGCAGCAGGGCTACGCAGAACGCGAGCTGCTGCTTCCAGCCGAGAGGAATCTCCCGCACCAGCTCGTCGCCCGCGTGTTCCAGCCCGATGCGCGACAGAATATCGCCGGTGCGCTGCCGGATATCGCGGTCACTCACGCCGTAGATTCCGCCGTACAGGGTGATGTTCTCCTGAACCGTCAGATCTTCGTATAAGGAGAACCGCTGGCTCATGTAGCCAATCCGCCGGCGCACCTGCTCGGCCTGGGTTGCGATGTCGTAATCGGCCACGGTAGCCGAACCTGAAGTAGGAACCAGCAGACCGATGAGCATCCGGATTGCGGTGGTCTTGCCCGCGCCGTTTGCTCCCAGAAAGCCAAAGACCTCGCCTTGCTCGACATGGAAGGTGATCGCGTCAACCGCCGTAAAGTTGCCGAACCGGCGGGTCAACCCACGAGCGTCAATTACGTAATCGGTCACGCCGCATGCCCTTCTGCCATGTACCACATGAAGGAGTCCTCGATGCCGGCAGGAATTTGTTCGATCGAGACGGCATCGAGCCCGAAACCGTGGATGTAGGTCTCGAGCTCGGCGGTGATGGCCTGCGACTCGAGGTCACTTCGGCTGTCGGTATAGTGCAGTGATTCTCCGAAGGGCCAGACCGCGGCCGCGTGAGGAAAGCGTCGAAGAGCCCCTAGCAGCCCCAGAATGTCTTTACCCCGCACCGCAAACAGCGGCCGGGGATAGCGCTGTCCAATGGCTGCGGGTCTGTCGGTAACTAGAAGTTTGCCCTCCTGCATAAGACTTACCCGGTCGCAGAGGCTCGCCTCGTCCATATAGGGCGTAGAGACTACGATGGGCATTCCACTGTCGCGCAGCCGGCCTAGCAGGTCCCAGAACTCCTTGCGGGAGACGGCATCCACTCCCGTGGTCGGCTCGTCGAGAAAAAGAATCTCCGGACGGTGCACCAGCGCGCAGCAAAGAGCGAGCTTCTGCTTCATCCCCCCGGACAATGCGCCCGCGCGTCGGCCGGAGAACTGCTCCAACTGCATCCATATCGGAGCAATCGTCTCCCGAGCTTCCGCCACCGTGGTGTTGAACAATGAAGCGAAGAACTGCAGGTTTTCCGCGACGCTGAGGTCCGGATAAAGCGAGAACCGCCCCGGCATGTAGCCGATTCTGGTTCTCAGGCCCCATAGGTCCTTCACCACATCGCGGCCGAGAACCCGGGCGTTTCCTTCGTCGGGCAGGAGCAGGGTGAC
>DASPKB010000530.1:0-3906 GCA_035628315.1 Gemmatimonadales bacterium
AGGCGGTCGATGACATCCGGCGAGTTCCAGAGACCGGCCGTGTCGGCCAGCCGAACCGGCCACCCGAGGAAGTCAGTATGAGCTTCGATGGCATCTCGAGTGGTGCCCGGAATATCGGTGACGAGCGCGCGATCGGAGCCCAGGAGCGCGTTGAACAGCGACGACTTTCCGGCATTGGGTCGGCCGGCAAATACCAGGAGCGCGCCCTCACGAAAGCGCTCGGTGGAGGGGCCAGTAGCCACCAGCTGACGGATCTGGGCGGAGACGGTCGCGATGCGATCGGAGATCCGCCCCGCCGGAACCGCTCCATCATCCTCCTCTGGAAAATCGATGTCATAGCTAAGCAGCGCCTGGACTTCCACCAGTGCATCGCGCAGCCGGGCGAGCCGCTGGGAGAGGCCGCCCTCGAGCTGGCGGAGGGCCGTGGAAGCCTGCGCCGGCGCGGTGGCATCGATCAGATCACCGATCGCCTCTGCCTGTACCAGGTCCAGTTTGCCATTGAGAACCGCTCGCCGGGTGAACTCGCCGGGAGCTGCCGGTCTAGCCCCGGCCGCGTGGAGAGCCCCGAGAAGCCGGCTGGGCACGAGCAATCCTCCGTGGCAGGAGAGCTCGACCAGATCTTCGCCGGTGTAACTGTTGGGAGCGGGGTAGACCGTGTAGATGCCGCGGTCGATCGGCTGGCCGTCGGCGTCGTCAAACCAGCCAAGGGTTGCCCGACGCGGCTCCGGGCAGAAATCGCGAATGACTCTGCGAACCACCTCGAAGGCACCGGCTCCGCTCAACCGAATGACGGCAAGCGCGGAACGGCCCGGTGGGGTGGCTAACGCGGCAATGGGATCCGTCAGCATCCTGCACCTTCACCTGCCGATTCTTAGGCCTTCTTCTTGGCTCGTTTGGGACTGCTTTGGGGAGCCCGGGTTTTTACCTCGACAATGGCCTTGGCGGTGCGCTTCTGCCGCTCGCGCGCCAGCAGCCATTGCTGGGGAATGCTCGCAATGTTGCTGACCGCATAGTACAGATTGAGGCCGGACGCGAAGTTGAGGAACAAGAAGGTCATCATCACCGGCATCACGTACAGCATCATTTTCATCTGCGGGTTGGGCTCCATTCCCATCTGGCCGACCTTGCTCAGGCCATACATGGACAATCCCATCACGATCGGGATGATGTAGAGGGGATCAGGCCGGGAGAGGTCCGGGAGCCAGAGGAATGATGCGCCGCGCAGCTCGATCGTGTTCTGAAAGACAAAGAACAGCGCAAAGAGGACCGGCATGGGGAGCAGCATGGGCCAGCAGCCCCCGAGCGGGTTGACCCCATGCTCTTTGTAGAGCTTGAACATCTCCTGCTGGACCTTCTGCGGATCGTTTTTGTACTTCTCCTGAACTTCCTTCATCAAGGGCTGCACCGCCTGCAGCTGCAGGTTGGCCCGCATGGCCTTCTGGTTCAGCGGCCAGAGCAGCACCCGGACCAGAATCCCGAAGATGATCAGGACAATGCCGTAAGCCAGGCTGAGGTGCTCGTGCATCCAGACCAGAAGCCAACGGACCCCTGCCGCGAGCGGCCGGATGACCGTCCGGAACCCGGGCCAGCCGTAAGGGTTCACGTCATCGAAGCCGTGCCCGATGCGCCGCAGGCGGTCGTACTCCATAGGGCCGGCGTAGACCTGGTAGGCAAAGCTGCCACTGGGAGGGAGCGGAAGGCTGAGCTGGACATTCGCATGGGTAGAAAGCTTCTCGGGGCCAGGTATGGCGCTGGCCGTGGCTCCGCTGATTCCTCCGCCTGCGCTATCCGGCGCGAGCACACCAGTGACGAAGTACTTGGACTTGATGGCTCCCCACTCGAGAGGGCCGCTGACAGTCCTAGGCTCGCCGGGCTCTATGCTGCCGAAGTCCAGCCGCTCGGTCTCATTGTGCTTGGTGACCAGCGCCAGCGCCCGATGGTTCTCGTTCGAGTCAGCTTCGGTATTCGCCAGAGTCGGGCCCATGGAGATCAACAACAGTCCGCCGTTTGGGCCTACACCGCTGACCTGTCCGGTCACTCCGATCTGGTAGTCATCGGGACGAAAGGTGTAGGTCAGATCCACCCTGATCCCGTCTTGCGTTGCACTGAGCCGGAGAGGTGTCTGGCCGGCTACGACCAGGCTGTCGGCCGACGCCGTGAACGGCCAGTCCGCCAGGGAGAGTGTGTCTCTTCCTAGAACGAGGGTCAGCCCGAGGAGCCGGCTATCTGGTGAAAGAATCTGGGCCGGCTGACCCCGATCCCGGGAAGCCATCGAGCGATAGCGAGGCAGGGTGGCCTCGACCAGCCGTGCGCCGCGGGTGCTGATCGCGTACTGATACAGGGGCGAGCTGACGCGCACGGTGTCCGTCGTGCCGTCGGCGCGAGGGGAGTCCGCGGGGACTCGGCGAGGCGGGGACGCAGGCTTGAGACTGTTGCTAGTCGTAGCCGCCGAGTCACGACCGCCGCGGGCCGCGGCAATGCTGTCCGAACGACGTACTGCCCCGCTCCCCGGCTTCCCGGCTTCGCCGCCTGGAGCTGGCGCTGCCGGCTTATTCATGAAAATGGCAGGCGCAACGGCGATGGCCATCATCAACAGAATGGCCCAGATGGTCCGGCGGTCCATGCTCAGGTCACGACTTTAGGGAACGGGATCGAAGCCACCCGGATGAAATGGGTGGCAGCGGGCCAGCCGGCGGGCCGCCAGCCAGCCCCCGCGCAGCGCTCCATGCCGGTTCACCGCCTCGAGGGCGTATTGTGAACAGGACGGCATGAATCGGCAGCTGGGTGGCAGCAGTGGAGACAGTGCGATCTGGTAGCCGCGTATTCCGGCTGCCAGCAGACGTCGAGGGACAAGGAGAAGCCACCTCATGGCTCACCGTGAGAGCAGCTCGGCATCGCGCCAGGCGAGCAGCTGCGATCGTAGCGCATCAAAGCTCGCCTGGTAGGCTTCACGCCGAGCCCGGATGACGAGATCACCGGGAGGCTGATGCGCCTGAATTTCTTGCCGCCAGACTTCCCGCAAGCGCCGCCGCAAACGATTGCGGGCCACCGCGGATGACTGGAACTTCGGAACGATCAGTCCCATCCGTGGTTGGCCCGATTGATTGTCCATCCAGATCATGTCCAGGTGCTCGAGGCGGCGGCGGCGCCCATGGGTGAGACAGCGGCGAATGTCGGACGCGCGGGCGAGCCGATGAGCTCGCGGCAGACGCGTCGATGCCGTCAGGACCCTCCGTGCTTCGAGGGCAGCGAGACGGTGAGCCGCTTCCGGCCTTTCTTCCGCCTGCGCGAGAGCACGGCCCGGCCCCACCGGGTAGCCATCCGTGCGCGAAACCCATGCTTGTTGATGCGCCGTTTGTTCCGCGGCCGATACGATGGCTTCATCCCGAGAATCCTCCAAAGTGAGCCGGGAAAGTTAGCCGGGGATGAGGATCGGGGTCAAGAAGAGGTCGCAGAAGTGGAGACGTCCGCGATCCGCAGGTCCGAGAGATTTTGAATGATCGGAGAGGTCGAATTCGACCGCGATTTCGAATTCAGGAGACGAATGATTTGAGGTGGATAACGTTGACAAAGTTGAGAACCGTGGAGACAGTCGTGGAAAATTTCGCCATGAAAGCCGCGTCTTTCTCCGACTACCTCTCAGTCTTCTCCGACCTCTCCGTCTTCTCCGACTTTTCCTGTCAAGTCCCGATTGACAATTCCATATCGCACCCGTAACATCTCTCGCCCTAGAAAAAATTCCTTCCGTTTTCGAGTACCGATGCAGCTGTCCGCAAAAGACGCCTGGAAGCGCATTCTCGACGAGGCTCATCGCGAACTTCCCGACCACACGATCCGCACGTGGCTCGAGCCCACCGAGGCCATCGCCCTCGATGAAGGCCGACTGATCGTCGGCGCCCCAGATCA
>DASPKB010000531.1:0-3454 GCA_035628315.1 Gemmatimonadales bacterium
AGGCTACAGCGAGCCCACGAGTACGGGCCGCCTCACCAGCCTGATTCAGTGCTGTGGCGGCACGCCGAAACGCGTCCAGGGACCTGCGCTGCCATAGTGGGAGCGACGCCTGAATCAGGTAGCGATGCCCCAGCTCGACAGCGGCATCGAGGGCGGCCTCGAGCTTTCCATCGAGAAGCGAGACATGCGCCGCGGGTGCTTCCAATCCAAGGTCATCGAGCCACCGCCTGAGCTGAGAGGGACGCGCGCCGAAGTACCCGGCGAACTCCACTTCGCGATAGCCGATCTTGGCAACCTGCTCGAGGGTAAAAGGGACGCTCGTGTCCATGAGCGACCGGAGGGTATAGAGCTGCACGCCGAGACGGTTCAGCCGCTGACTTCCACCCGTTAACGGAGTCATGCTCCCCAAAGTACCGAGAGCTGCAATCTCGAGAAATTCTCTTCGATTCACCTGAGCTCCTGCCTGGACTAGTCGCGCCAACCAACCGAACGACACCACGCTTCCATCTCGCGCTGACGCGCTGCCCAATCGCTCGGTGGCCGCTCCCGGGTCTGAGCCACAGCAGCCCGCCGGGCGCTTACTTCCTGCGCCAGCGGGCCGAGGCCGACCGAGCGGCGCCGTTCGTCTACCGCCGCGGGGTTGTCGAGGGGCAGGGGACTCATGCAACCGTCCGGATCCCAGTCAAACTGAGTTCCGTAGAGCTGAGGCCTGCCTTCGAGCGTGCGGATCCGATCCTCCAGCATCGCGACCTGCACTGCCGGGGCAGAACCTTGCAGCACCGCTTCGCGCAGCAGCTCGAGTGCCCGCCGCTGGAAGGCCGGCTGGGCGATGGCGTGTTGCACGATCAGCCAGGCAGCCATCGCGGCCTGGTGCCCCACCTGGTATTCACCGGGCCATCCGTAACTATCGAGCAGGTTAGCCAGCCGGGCGGCGTTCGCGTCGTGCACCGCCTGCATGGTGGGATTGTAGTTGCGGTACAGCGAGCCGTCCGCCGCGAGCTCCTCTCGAACCTTGAGGTCGTGTGCGGACATGGCAAGCAGTTCATCACGGACCGTCTGCCAGTCACTCAGTTCCGTACCGGCTTCGTCAGCTTCCGTCACGTGGAGTTTGGTGAAGCTGTTCCTCCAGTGGCTGACGATAGCGAACACAGCCCAGCAGGAACTTCGGCCCCGGCCAGCACCTCGTCCATCAGTTTGCCTTCTGCATCAGAATTTCCTTCAGTGCTTCGAGCCGCTCGCCCCAGTATTGCTTCATGCGGTCCACCGCTGCCCGATCAGGCAGCTTTCGATGCGCCAGCGCTACCTGGCTCTTGTCCTTCCCTTTGCGTAGGAACCAGATCTCCACCGGGGTGCGGTCGGGCCAGACAATTCGCATCGACTTTTCACGAGTAGCTCCCCGGATCGTCAGGCCACTCTCGGAAAGCCACCGCGACCGAATCCCAGCGTCGTTGAACGCATGGTAGACTCGACCGAGCGGTGCTGCAAAGGTCTTGCTCTTGTTGGCTTCGAACGAGCCGTCCACCCGCTGTCCCACCTCGCGCCGACCCTTGATCCGCTCGTATCCGACAGTGACGGTCTGCGCCCACCAGCCAGGAATCTTGTACTTCTCCATTACGTACTTCGCGATCTTCGGGTGGGGCCAGCTGTCGGCCTTAGCGCGGTCGAGAGCAAGCACCCAGCGCTCCCAGCTGCACCCGGTCTTCTCTTTCAGGATGGCATCGCTCTTTCCGGCGAGCCGGGCGTAGTCGGCCGGAGCCGGATATGGCTGCGTGTGGATGGTCGCCGAAGGCTTGGTCCTGAGCAGGTTGGCGCGGGCCGTGGTATACGCCTCGCCGGTCTTCTGCATCCGGCTGCGGATCAGTCGCTTCAAGTCTTTGTGAGTAGGCATCGGAGGGTCCTTTGGTCAGGCCGCGGGCAACCCGCCCCCCAGCGACGACGCCCACAGCGCCCAAAGGATCAACGACAGATCCGGGAGTATGCCCCCCTTTGCCTCACGAGGACCCTGGCTGGGGCAGGGCCGAAGAGGTTAGGCGCGGATCGCTCGCCCGTTTACTAGTGTGCAGCTTTCTCACGCCGGTGGCAAGAGGAGGTCAAGTTGCCCCCAAACGCCCTGCAGGGCACCTCCCGCGAGTAGGTTCTCGGATATTTGGATCAGGATACTTTCATTCATGACACATAACCCATCCGACATTCCGCAGGTCACACATGATCCAGCCAGGCACCGATTCGAAGCTCGGGTGTCCTCAGGAATGGCGGTGCTCAGCTATGCACCGGTGAGCCCGAAGGTTTTAGAGCTGTACAGCACCCAGGTCCCTGAGCCAGACCGGGGGCACGGCGTGGGTGCCCGCCTCGTTGAGGCTGCCGTGGAGTACGCCCGCGCGGAGGGGGTGCGAATTATCCCAACCTGCTGGTATGTCGCGCAGTGGCTCCGGGAGCACCCCGAGCATGGTGACCTGGTAGCGGGAGGCCAGAGAGAGCGCCAGTAGAAACGGCTTGAAAAAGGAACTTCCACAACTGGCCATCGTAAGGCGATCACACGTGCGACTTTTTCAGGAGATTACTCATGATCACCAGTCAATCCATCGTTCCCTGTCTCTGGTTCGACAGCCAGGCCGAGGAAGCTGCCCGCTTCTACACCGGCATCTTCAAGAATTCCAGGATCGGCACCATCAGCCGATACAGCGAAGCCGGACACGAGGTCCATGGACGCGCATCCGGCAGCGTAATGACTGTGGAGTTCGAGCTGAACGGGCAGGCATTCACGGCGCTCAACGGGGGTCCTCACTTCAAATTCAACGAGGCGATCTCACTGCAGATCATGTGCAAGGATCAGGAGGAGGTTGACTATTACTGGGATCACCTTTCGGAGGGAGGCGACCCGAGTGCTCAGCAGTGCGGTTGGCTCAAGGACAGATTCGGATTGTCCTGGCAGGTCGTGCCGACGCCGTTGCTGGCAATGTTGACCGATTCAGACCGCGAGAAGGCGGACCGCACCATGGAGGCGATGCTCCAGATGAAGAAGCTGGATCTGGCGGAGTTGGAGCGGGCGTATGAGGGCGAGGAAGTAAGGAGGTAAGTGGGTACCGCTTCACCGTTCGGCAAACTCGAGCGCCGCGCGACACCACTCCGGCTCTCGAGCATCGAACCTGCCGAAGAGCCAGTCGGGGCCGAACTGCTCGGCTAGGTCCAGGGTGACTCCGACTGTGCTGTAGTGGTGAACAACCTCAGCGCCTGCCGACCGTGCGAGCTCGAACTCAGCCGGCGGCAGGCGCAGGCCGTATTCCGTTCCCAGCGGTACAGCAAAGACGATTCCACGCACGGGCGCGAGCAGCACGGCACGGCCACACACCAGGGCGCGGCACTCGACCGGTAGTGCCCTCGCCAGTGTGTCCCACAGATAATCGACGATATCGGGATGGGAGCCGGGCTGGGGACTGATGGTTGAGGCACCTGT
>DASPKB010000532.1:0-2752 GCA_035628315.1 Gemmatimonadales bacterium
CTCAAAGCTATTTACCAGCTTTCGCCGGAAGGACGGACTGCGTCCACCAGCGAAATTGCCCAGCTGCTGGCGCTCTCCCCTCCGTCGGTCACCGGAATGGTCAAGCGGCTCTCCGAGCACGGTCTGCTCGAGCATGTGCCCTACCGCGGTGTCCAGCTCACCGACGAGGGTCGCCGGGCGGCGCTCCGCATGGTTCGTCGGCACCGGCTCATCGAGGCCTACTTGGTGGAGTTCCTGGGCTACTCCTGGGACACTGTGCATGAGGAGGCGGAGCGGCTGGAGCATGCGGTTTCGGATACCATGGTCGAGCGGATGGCTACCGCACTGGGGCACCCTGAGGTAGACCCCCACGGAGATCCGATTCCATCGGCTGACGGCTTTGTCCAGGAGCTGTCCTGCACTCCACTGACCGACATTTCGGTAGGCCAGACTGTGGAGCTGCATCGGGTGCATGAGAGTCAGCCCGAGCGGCTTCGCTACATCGCCTCGCTGGGACTGAAGCCAGGCGTTCAGATCAAGGTCATCGATCGTCAGCCGTTCGACGATCTGGTTACGATCGAGGTTGGAGGCCGGCAGCACGTGATCGGCCGGGAGCTGGGTCACGTCCTTCAGTGCGCTCCGCGAGGTCACATGTGAGCGCGGCCTCGAGAGTTGGTTGGCCGCGTAGTCTTACGAACGTTGGATTGGAGTTCCTATGTCTGAACCGTCGTTAACCCGTAGAGATCTGCTCCGTGCGGGAGCCCTCGGTACGGTTGGTCTCGCCGCCGGTGGTACCGTGCTCGCGCTGCCTGGGCTTGGTCAGGACAGCCAGAGGGCAGCTCACGGCCAGGCGTCCCACCACGACATGATGACGGTCGGGCAGCTCGCACCGGGAACAGCCAACCCTACCGAGTTCCTGACCAATTTCGACTACGGACGGGTGTCCACCCTCCCGTCGGGACAACGGCTGCGGGAATACGAGCTGGTGGCGGAAGATCGGGAGATCGAGGTGGCCCCCGGCGTGTTCTATCCGGCGTGGACCTACAACGGCCAGGTTCCCGGCCCGACGATTCGTTGCACCGAGGGGGATCGTATCAGGGTGCGCTTTACTAATCGTGGAAGTCACTCACACAGTATCCACTTCCACGGAATCCATCCTTCCAACATGGATGGAGCGTTCGAGCCGGTTCACCCTGGCCAGAGCTTTACCTACGAGTTCGATGCCGAGCCCTTCGGGCTGCATCTGTACCACTGTCACACTGTTCCGATCAAGCGCCACATCCACAAGGGTCTGTACGGAACCTTCATCATCGATCCCAAAACACCTCGTCCAGCAGCGCAGGAGCTGGTGATGGTGATGAACGCCTTCGACACAAATCTCGACGGTGAGAACGAAGTCTACGCGGTAAATACCGTGGCGTTTCACTATCAAAAGCACCCGATCTCGATTCGGCAGGGTGAGCTGGTACGAGTTTACCTGGTGAACGTCACCGAGTTCGACCTGCTGAACTCCTTCCATTTGCACGGGAACCTGTTCCGGCTGTATCGCACCGGTACTGATCTCGAGAGATACGAGTGGACCGACATCGTGTCCTTGTGTCAGGGAGAGCGTTCGGTTTTGGAATTCACGTACAAGCATCCGGGTCCATTCATGTTCCATGCCCATCAGAGCGAATTTGCCGAGCTGGGCTGGAGCGGAACCTTCTTGGTGCAGCCGGCCCATGTCTAAACTCGATCTGCCGGTCTCGCCCGACCCGCGAACGGAGCCATTCTCACCGCAGACGCAGGGCCGAACTTCGGGTCGTACTGTGCCGCTCTGGTTTAAGGGGCTGGCGCCTTTGCTCCTGCTCGCCGCGCTTGTTGCCCTCTTCTTCCGGGTAGGCCCGGTTGGT
Source organism: Gemmatimonadales bacterium (assembly GCA_035628315.1). GTDB lineage: Bacteria > Gemmatimonadota > Gemmatimonadetes > Gemmatimonadales > GWC2-71-9 > CAVVWJ01. The sequence continues at coordinate 1,872 of DASPKB010000532.1, forward strand.
GTGTTCCGGCAGAACTTCCCGCCGGTAGAGGAGCTCACCATAGAGCGGATTCGTCTGCCCCAGTTCGGTGTCATGGAAGTCGAGGTGGTGAACGGTGGACCGGAGCCGGTCACGGTTGCCCAGGTGATGGTTGATGATGCCAACTGGGTTCATACACTGAACGGAAGTCGAACTCTCGAGCGCCTGGACAGCCGAACCATCACGATTCCCTATCCCTGGGTCGAAGGTGAGCCGCATACGGTAGCGCTGGTCACCAGTACTGGCCTCACCTTCACCGGCGAGGTCGCGGTTGCAGCTGAGTCTCCCAAGGCTGATGCTCGCTACCTGACCACCTTCGCCTTGCTTGGAGTTTACGCCGGGGTCATTCCGGTCTTCATTGGCCTCCTCTGGCTGCCTTTCGTTCGGTCAGTTAACCGCAGGTGGACCGATTTCTTCCTGAGCCTGACCATCGGATTGCTGGTCTTCCTCGGCGTCAGCTCCCTGATTGAATCGCTCGAGACGGCTCACCTGGTGCCCGCCGCCTTCCAGGGTCAGGCCTTGGTTCTGTTGGGGGCTCTGGGAACGCTGTTGGTGCTTACTGCGCTGGGCCGGTGGCGCGCCGGCGTTCGGGGTGAGCGGTCGCCGGCGTACATCGCAACGCTGATAGCCTTGGGGATCGGGTTCCACAATCTGGGAGAGGGCCTTGCCATCGGAACCTCCTATGCAACCGGAGAGATTGCCCTTGGAACGTTCCTGGTGATCGGGTTTCTCCTGCACAACACCACCGAAGGTCTGGGCATCATTACGCCCCTTGCACGCGAGCGCCCCCGATTGGGGCTCCTGGTTCTGCTCGGCATTCTGGCCGGAATCCCCACGGTGCTGGGTGCCTGGATCGGTGGATT
>DASPKB010000533.1:0-4754 GCA_035628315.1 Gemmatimonadales bacterium
TGGCGCAGGCCGTGCCCCTGGCGGGTGGCCAGACCATCAATCTGGACTTCGCCCTCGAGGCGCAGGCGTTCAACCTGGCGGAGATGGTAGTCGTTGGATATGGGGAGCAGCGGCAGGGCAGCGTAACCGGCGCGGTGACCAACGTGACAGCGGAGGAGTTCAACACCGGACGGGTGGTGACGCCAACCGAGCTGATCCAGAACAAGGTTGCGGGCGTACAGGTGGTGGAGAGCAACGAGCCGGGTGGGAGGACCTCCATCCGGATCCGCGGACCGACGTCGACTACCGCCAGCAACGAGCCGCTCTATGTAATCGACGGGCTGCCCCTGGGCACCGACGCGGGCGGAGGGGTCACCCCCGGACGCGACCCGCTCAACTTCCTCAACCCCGAAGACATCGCCAGCATCACCGTGCTCCGCGACGCCGGCGCCGCGGCCATCTACGGCACCAACGCGGCCAACGGCGTGGTACTGATCACCACCAAGCGGGGCCAGCAGGGCGAGGGACCCCGGTTCGAGTACACCGGCAGCGCATCGGCCTCCAACGTCACCCGGCTGCCGTCCATGCTCAACGCCCAGCAGTTCCGGGCGGCGGTGGAGCAGCATGCGCCGGACAACGCCGCGCAGCTGCAGAACGCGAACACCGACTGGTTCGGCGCCATCGACCGGACCGGCTTCGGCCAGGAGCACAACGTGGCCCTCTCGGGCGCGGGCGGCTCGATGGACTACCGGCTGTCGCTCAACTTCCTCGACCAGAAGGGCATCATCCAGCGGAACGACACCCGCCGAATCGGATTAGGCGCCAACTACAACCAGCGGCTCGCCGACAACCGGCTCAACCTGCGCTTTCACCTGCGGGGCTCTCGCTCGGACGATCACTTCACGCCGCTCGGCGTCCTTGCCAACGCGGCGCAGTTCGGCCCGACCCAGCCCATCACCGATCCCACGACGCAGACCGGCTACTACGACTGGCCGGGACCGACGCTCACCTCGGCGGACAATCCGGTGGCCATCCTGAATCTTGGGGATGAGGAGGCAACCACCTACCGCAGCATCGGCAACGTGCAGAGTGAGTACAGCCTGCCCTGGATCGAAGGCCTCCGGGCCAACCTGAACCTCGGTTATGACGTGATCAAAGCCGAGCGAAAGAACTTCACCCCGAGTGTGCTGCACCGGGAGATTGTGACCGGGAACGGCGGCCGGCAGACGATCTACAGTCCGACTCAGGTGAACACGGTCCTGGAGACCTACCTCAACTACACCACTCCGCGACCGCTCGGACCGGGCACACTGGACCTCACCGGCGGCTACTCCTGGACCCAGACTCGCACCGACTCCTCCTATTACGAAGCCAACGGGCTCGATACCGACGCGCTCGGCAACGAAGGACTCTCCGCGGCGACCTCGATCAAGAACATCCTGTTCCGGCAGGAGAGCAAGCTGATTTCCTTCTTCGGGCGGCTCAACTACAACATCAACGACCGCTACATCCTGGCGGCGAGCCTCAGGCACGACGGGTCATCACGCTTTGGAGCCGGCAACGATTTCGGCACCTTCCCCTCGGTGTCCCTTGCCTGGCGGCTCTCGGACGAGCCGTTCCTCCGCGGGGCCGGAGCGCTCTCTGACCTCAAGCTCAGGGGCTCCTGGGCCCGGACCGGCAACCAATCGTTCGGCAATTACCTGGCGTATTCGTCCTACCAGCTGAGCGACGCGCAGACCCAGTATCAGTTCGGCGACACCATCTTCACCACCAGCCGTCCCAGCGCGGTAGATCCCAATATCAAGTGGGAATCGACCCGGGCCTTCAACATCGGGCTGGACTTCGGCTTTGCCAATCAGCGGATTACCGGGGCCATCGACTGGTACGACAAGAAGACCAGCGACCTGCTGTTCACGGTTCCGGTCGCTGCGTTCAGCAACCTGTCGAACTTCGTCACGACCAACATCGGCAGCATGCGGAACCGCGGCATCGAGGCGAGCCTCAGCGCGCGGCTGCTGGAGAGCACCACTGGTGGCCTCAACTGGCAGGCGGACTTCACCGCCGCCCGGAACAGCAACGAGCTGCTCAGCATCACACCCCTCGGTGGCGGGGACTTGAAGATTCTGGTGGGCGAAGTCTCCGGCGGCGTGGGAACCCGGATTCAGGTGCTGGCGCCGGGCGTGCCGGTGAACTCGTTCTATGTGTACGAGCACATCAGAGAAAACGGGCAGCCGATCTACCGGGACGTGAACGGCGACCGGGTCGACGGGACGCCCAACGGCACCATCAACGAGCAGGACCTGTACGTGGACCGGAGTGGAGATGGGATCATCAACCAGGACGACCTCAGGCCATTCCACGATCCAGCGCCGAAGTGGATCCTGGGCCATTCATCCTATCTCGCACTGGGCAACCTCGACTTCGGCTTCACTCTTCGGGCGTACCTCGGCAACTACGTCTACAACAACGTGGCGTCAGCCATGGGGAATTATCGGGAGCTGACCCAGGGCTCCCCCTACAACCTGCATACCTCGGTGCTGGAGACCGGGTTCGCCACCCAGCAGCTGCAGTCGGATTACTACGTGGAGAAGGCGTCGTTCCTCCGGATGGACAACCTGACCCTGGGGTACTCGTTTAACCTGCGGGGGCAATCGGCACGGGTGTTCGGCACGGTCCAGAACCTCTTCACCATCACCGGATACAGCGGGGTGGATCCCAGCGCGAACGTTTCGCCGCTGAATCCTGCGAACACCTCATTGCTGAACGGCATCGACAACAACATTTACCCGCGCTCCCGCACCTACAGTGCCGGCCTGAGCCTCAGACTATAAGCCCGGAGAGGATGAAGCCATGAACCGCAATCCACGTCGGGCGCTCATCGCCGCCACGCTGCTAACTCTGGCGGCCGGCTGCACCGATACCACCGAGCTGCCGACCAGCACGATTACCGATACGAACTACTTCAACGATCCCAGCTCCTACCGCGCCTTTCTGGCCAAGATCTACGCCGGGCTCGCGGTGAGCGGACAGCAGGGGCCCGCGGGGAATGGAGACATCCAAGGCATCGACGAGGGTTTCTCCCAGTACCTGCGGCTCTACTGGGAGGCCCAGGAGCTCCCGACGGACGAGGCAGTCATCGCCTGGGGCGACGTGGGGCTGCCGGAGCTGAACACGCAGCTCTGGGCCTCGTCCAACTCCTTCGTCGTGGCGATGTACTACCGCGTCGCCTACCAGGTAAGCCTGGCCAACGAGTTCCTGCGGCAGACCTCCGAGGCCAAGCTGGCGGAGCGGAGCGTGTCGCCCGAGCTCCGGGCGGATATCGCGGTATTCCGAGCGGAGGCGCGATTCCTTCGAGCTTTGAGCTATTGGCACGGGATCGATCTGTTCGGAAACATTCCGCTGGTCACTGAAGAGTACGTGCTTGGCTCCCCTCCACCGGCCCAAACCAGCCGACAGGAGCTCTTCACGTTCGTGGTCAACGAGCTGAACGCCATCCAGGCTGACCTGCCGGCGGCAGCCGGCCCGGGAACGTACGGCCGGGCCACCAAGGAGGCCGCGTCCATGCTGCTGGCGAAGCTGTACCTCAACGCCGAGATCTACACCGGCACTCCACAGTACGGTCCGGCGCTGGCGGCAGTGCAGGCCGTGATCGCGGGTCCGTTCACGCTGGACCCCAGCTATCGCCACCTGTTCCAGGCGGACAATCACACGTCGCCCGAGATCATCTTTCCGGTTATCCAGGACGGGCTTCGGACCCAGACCTTCGGCGGCACCACGTTCCTGGTGCACGCGGCGTGCGGCGGCACGATGGATCCCAACACCTACGGCGTGGACGGCTGCTGGTTCGGTCTCCGGCTGAAACCCGAGGCCTACAACCGGTATGCGCCGGACGACCCGCGCCGGGCGTACTTCTGGCTCGACGGCCAGACTGTGGACGTCGCGGCCATAAGCAGCTTCAGCAACGGGATCCCGGCACCCAAATTCGAGAACGTCACCAGTCTTGGGGCGCCGGGCTCCAACCAGACCCATCCGGACACGGACTTCCCGATGTTCCGGCTGGGCGATGCCTACCTCATGTACGCCGAGGCCCACCTGAGGGGCGGCGGCGGCGACCGGGCGCAGGCGCTGGCCTACGTGAATGCCCTGCGGCAGCGTGCGTATGGCAGTACCGCGGGCGACATCACGGATCCCGAGCTCACCCTCCAGTTCATTCTGGATGAGCGGGGACGCGAGCTACTCTGGGAGGCCCACCGGCGGACCGATCTGATCCGCTACCGGCTCTTCACCGGCGGCGATTACCTGTGGGCGTGGAAGGGCGGCGCGGCGGCCGGAACTGCGACCGAGACGTTCCGGGATCTGTATCCCCTGCCAGCGTCAGAGCTCACGGCTAACCCGAACCTGGTGCAGAACCCGGGATATTAGAACAGGAATAGTTCACCACGGAAGCACGGAAAGCACGGAAGGAACACGGAGAGAACGTGTTTCCGTGGTGAGGTTTTACCGGCGGGTGACGGTGCTGTTGAAGAGCTGGGCAGCGATCTCGAACTGAACCAGAGTTCCAGGCTCCAGCATGATCTCGCCGGAGCGGAAGGGCTGGCCACCTCCACTAGGCCGAGCTTCGAACTGAACCGACCCGCCGCCCACCAGATTCTGAGGAATTACGAAGTGAGCTTCCATGCCGGGGTGCACTGTTCCCACCCGGTGCGTGATGCCGGAGCCGGAGGCGTAGACCTGCATGGGCAGGGCGTTCCCGTTGGTGACCTCGAGCTCGACTC
>DASPKB010000534.1:0-4090 GCA_035628315.1 Gemmatimonadales bacterium
CTGCTCAGGTGTGTAGGTCATGAGACGGGCTCCAGCTTGTCCAGGGTCTCGCGGAAGCGGCGGAGGAACCCGGTTCTCTTCGTTGTAGTCAATGGACTCTCCCACCCTGTCCACCGTGAAGGTGCTGCGCTGGAGAAGGGAAGCGATTCGGCGGGCGGCGTTCTGTGACCAGCAGGTGACGATCAGGTGCGAGCCGAAGGCATTCACTTCCTTGAACTTCAGGCCCGCCGCCCTGAACAAGGCCTCGAACTTGGCGTTCTTCTCAGCGCTTCCCATTTGCTGTGGCTCCCGGTTTGGGGCGTCGTTCCACCGCCCTTGCTTACTACTTACACGACAAGTATAATTACCCGGTAAGCGTTGCGCAAGTATTCTTGCACGGTTGGTGCCGGAGTCTTAATCTTCGGCACATGGCGAGCCGAAAGGGGCGCGGGAGACGACCCGACGTGGAACGACACGCGAGCGCGCAGGCGGCGCGCCAGGACCTGGGCCGCGTGCTGGAGCGGCTGAAGACGGAGTTCGGGATCGAACGCCAGAAGGTGGCCGAGCTGCTGGGCGTGCCGCCGCCCATGCTCTCGCGGATGAGCGCCGATGAAGTGCGGGACCGGCCGACGTTCGCGCCGCCGCCGGACTGGCGAGACACCCTCGCGGTGAAGCTCGACCGTCTCGGGAAAGGGTTGGCCGAGTTCGCTCGCGCTGGGCTCCCGGGTGGCAGAACCGCCGCCCCGGCTCCATCTCCGCCCGCCGCCGGTGCAGCCCATCGCAGGCCCGGGGAGGGCAGGACGTACAGCAAGGCCGATCAGGTGGGAAGGAGGAAGAAGTGAGCGAGCAAGGGCAGATTGAACGGCTCGCCCGCGAGTGGATGGGCTACGAAGTGGTGGAGCGGAGCGAACGCCACGGAGACGCCGCCAACATCCGGATCGGCAACGCGGTTCTCGGGGAGGCGCCGCCCTGCTTCTGCTTCGCGGATGACGGGTCACTGATTCTGGCAGGATCGAAGGGTAGGCTCTGGAATCCGTTCACCGACGCCAACGCGGACGTGCAGGTGCTGGAGAGGGCGCGCGAACATTGTGGTAGCGGAAACCTCGCCACCCTGGCGCTCCACCTTGAGGTTGCATGGCGCGGCCGGTGGGGGTATCAGGCCGATACACCCGTATCGCTCCGATACCAGGTCGGTGACTACGCCCGCGCCGCGCTGGCCGTGCTGGAGGGCTCATGACCACTGCGCCACCCGTGCAGCCCGGCCAGGTGTGGGCCGACAACGACCCTCGCGCCAAGGGCCGGACCGTCCGCGTGCTGCACCTCGAAACGCGCGACCGCTGGCGCCGGCTGGTCACCGATCCCGAGCGGCAGGCGAAGCCGACGCACGCGCGCTGCGTGGTGCTCTCCGCGCCCGCGTACCGCGACGACGGCGTGGGGCGGCAGGTATCGGATCCGGCTGGACCGCTTTCGGCCCACGCGCTCCGGCTACCGGCTGGTCTCGGAGGCACCAGCATGAGTGCCGGAGCAACAGCGGCAGCAACCGCTTGTGCCGAAGCGCTGGCCCCACTGCGTGCGATCCTTCAGCGCTGGCCGCCGCAGCACGACAGCACGTGCAGGAAACGCCGACTACGCATTGAGGACATTCAAACGAGCATCCACGATGGGGAATACGTTGTGCCGTGTTCCTGTGGACTGAGCGAGGCGCTGGAGAACGTCGGGATCGACTGCTCCACGGACCTATGCTGACCCTACTCTTCACGCGCGGGAAGATCCACATGAACACCGCCGGGCTAATGTACGCCAGGTGCGGCAGCCGGGCGCGAACCGAGGGGTTCTCGTACCGTGCAGACGGCCAGCATCAGCTACCGGCCACCGCACGCTCCAGACTGTGTGAAAAGTGCATGGAGTTACTCGACGTAATCGCCGAAGCGGCTCACTCAGGGTGATTGACCTCGACCCGCTGATCGCCTACGTGGATGATGCCGCACGGCTACCGGCTGGTCTCGGAGGCGAAGCATGAGTGACTCATTTTTCCGAGACTTGCTGGTGAAGTATGAGCGTTATCTGGATAATCGCTCTGATACGAACATCTACTTCACGAGTCCTGAAGTTTCCGAACTGTGCCGCCTCGGCGTAGCGCCGAGTACGACTGCCTTACCGCAACGGGACACGGAGTCCGATGATCCTGCTGATGACGCATCCGGGTGATCCAGTCGGCGCGATGATAGTCTGCCGTCCCTTCGCTGCGTACTGCCAGGGCTTCGACGCCGCCCTGGCGGACCACCCGGCGCGGCTCTGCCCGTACCCGGACGACTCGACAGAGCGCCGCTGGTGGCTGATGGGCCACTTCGACGCGAGCGTGGACGAGGCAGGCGCGATCCTGCTGCCGGAGGACACCGGAGACTGGAGCCTGGCGGCGTGAACCCTATCGTTGAGGAGCGGCTGTATGGCAAAGACTGAGGCCCGGACGTACTGCGACGTGTGCGGGCATGGCGACTACCGCAACGATTGGGCAACGTGCGCCGAGTGTGCAACCGAAGCTGATTCGCCTGAGTATTTGGCGTGGTGGGAAGCACTCCTGATGGAGATGCGCGAGGATGGTTGCGATGTTAAAGGGATAGACCGCCTCGACTGGTTGTGGTATTACCGGGATGGCTACTCGCCCCGTGAGGCGCTGGACGAAGACTACGCCGCCGCAGGGGAGGGCGAAACGTGAGCACATGGGAAGCAGATCTCAGAGCGGCGGCACAGCGCTCCGCCGAAGCCGAGGAAGCCTGCGAGCGCGATCCTGGCAGTTCTCGCCTGAGCGTGCGTCGGTTGACCGCTCGCCGTGACCTTCTCGCCGTCGCCCGTCGTGCTCCGAAGCCCGATCCCCAAGCAGAACAGCGTGAAGAACGGCGGGACTTTAACTTTGCTCTCTGAACGTCGATGGAGCCCCAGCCTGAGAACCAGACATGAGTGGGAAGATCAGTCCGGCGCTGACGCCGGAGTCATGGGAGGTGGCGCTTCAGACCCCGGAGGAACACTTCGAACGGACGGTCGACGCGGCGCGACAGGAGAACTACCACGAGTGCGCCGCCCTCGCGCTGCACGGTCAGCCGTTCGGGTTCGGATTGCAGGATGTCGGGCTCATCCGCGACGAAGCCGAGATGACGCGCTTGCGGAGCACGCCAGAGGTGAACCCCGGCGCCGACGCGAAGGACCGCGAACTTCTCCAACTTCGCGCTAGCTTGCTGGACGATCTCGCGGACCGAATCGCCGCACTCCTGCCGCCCCGGAAACTGTCACAAGAACTGTAACAACCGCACCGTCCGGACAGTGCTACAGGTGCCGGTTTTCCTGAGAAAAGCCCAGGCGCCCCAACGAGAAGAACCCGCGCCGCGCCTGATAGGCTTAGCCTTCCAAGCTAAGGGTCGCGGGTTCGAGTCCCGTCTCCCGCTCCTCTAAGTGAAAGCCCCGCGCCAACTTAGGTGCGGGGCTTTCGCGCGCTTGCATTTCTGTCACAGAAACTGTAACATGAAGGTGCCCTTGCAGGGGTTCCGTTCCATCCACCAGAGCCAGGAGTTCTCCACATGCGCATCGAGTGGCCGCCGGGCAGCAGCATCGCCTCGAAGATCCTCCTCATGGGAATGTCGATCATCTTCCTCTTCTGCGCGCTCGCCCCGCCGCTGGCCCCCGACGTGGGCGCCACCGGGCTGGGCGCGGGGATCGAGCTGGTGGCGGCGCCGAGTCGGCCCCCGGCCGACGAGATCGCCGTCGACGCGGTGCCCGCGTTCGAGCGGTCCGAGCACTACCTGGTGAGCATGGACGTGCTGACGGTGAGCGGCGGGGAGCCGCGGGACGGCCGGGGGTCCGTCGACCAGCCCCCGAGTACGCGGCAGTCCAGGGACCGGCAACCCCCGGCGACCGCGCCGGAGTCGGCCGAGCCCGGCTGACGGATCGCACTTCCGAGTCACGGCGGAAGGCCTGTGGCGGGATCGGCAACGTGACTACGCCACAGGTGAGGTTGGGGACGGCCAGCCGAGATGAGCAAATCGCCGTCCTTCCTTCGCGGGGTGGTGAAAGCGGAAGACATGCCCGCCTCAAGAGCGGGTGCCGCAAGGCGTGCAGG
>DASPKB010000535.1:0-3726 GCA_035628315.1 Gemmatimonadales bacterium
ACCCAGGTTCCGGGGCCGGATCCCGCGGCGTGGTCCGGCATCGATGAGCCGGACGAGCGGCTCCGCGCCGTGCTCGTTTCCTTTTACGATTACTACCGCCGGGCGGAGGACGTCCTCACCCATGCCGTGCGGGACGTGCCCGAGCTCCCCGCGCTCGCGGCCGTGCTCAGTCCGTGGGAGGAGTTCGTCGGGCAGGTCCAGCAGGAACTGCTCGAGCGGTGGCAGGTATCACGACGAGCGCGGGCACGCCTGAAGGCGGCCGTTGCGCACGCGCTCCGGTTCGAGACCTGGCGGTCGCTCGTGCGGGGGGAAGACATGGAGGACGGTGAGGCCGCTGATCTGATGGTCGCGCTCGCGCAGGCCGCCTCCAGTCTGCCGGCGCGAGTACCCACCGCCCGGTAATCCGCAGTCTCACCCGTCCTGCGATGTCAGGCCGGACCCGACTTCCAGGCCGACCAGGTCCCCTGCCCTCTCCCGACAATACCTTGGCGGGCCAACATTGTCCTCGTAGGCTAAGTACGGCCGTATCCTGGAGGCTTCCCTGCCATGCCGACCACAACGTCGAAGCCGAAGTTGTCAGCGGCACAACGTGAAGGGCTCATCCGAGCACTTAAAAGCCGTTTCGAGAAGAACAGGACCCGCCATAAAGGGCTCGACTGGGCTGACGTTCAGGCGAGGCTCGAAGCCAGTCCTGAGAAGTTGTGGTCACTCGGCGAAATGGAACGAACCGGCGGAGAACCGGACGTCGTTAATCAGGACCGGGAGACCGGCGAGTACGTGTTCTACGATTGTTCGACGGAAAGTCCCAAGGGCCGGAGAAGCGTGTGTTACGACCCCGAGGCGCTGGCAGCGAGGAAGGAAAACAAGCCGAAGGACAGCGCTCTCGGCATGGCAGCGGCTATGGGCATCGAGCTTCTGACCGAAAAAGAGTATCGGGAGCTGCAGATGCTGGGTGACTTCGATACGAAGACTTCGAGCTGGATCAGGACTCCGGCCGCTATCAGGAAACTCGGCGGCGCCCTCTTTTGCGATCGCCGCTACAACCAGGTCTTCGTGTATCACAACGGGGCGGAGTCGTACTACGCGGCCCGGGGCTTCCGTGGCTCATTGAGGGTTTAGGGTGACGGGGACCGGCACCGTTCTCGAGCGGGGACTCGACACTTCGAACGGGCTGGAATTCGTGCGGGAGCGTCTGGCTCTGCAGGGCAAGACGCTCTTCCTGGTGTCGTACGGATTCTACGTCTTCCTCATCGCCAGCATGGTGCTGGCCGGCGGCGCCCCGTTCCTGGGCCTGGTTACGAGCCCGGTCATGCTGGGACACCTCGCCGCCAGCTCGACCATGGCCCTGCTCTGGTTTCTGGCGAGCCGAGCCAGGTTCTCGAGGGTGAGCCTGGGCGCGCTCGACGCGGTGAGCATCATCCTGGCCTGCGGTTTCCTCTCGATTATGCCGTGGAATGACGAAGGCCAGATCCTCCAGGTGCTCCTGGCCCTCACCGTCACCGTAATGATCCGGGCGATCCTGGTGCCATCGCGCCCGCACCGGACCATGCTGCTCACGTCGCTGGCTTTCCTGCCGACCGTCATCGTCTGCATCGCCCGCCACGAGCCAACGGCGTTCCTGCCCGGATTCAGCGCGGACTACCAGAAGCAGTACATGACGCTCAATACGGTCCTCTGGAGTATTCTGGGGGTGACGCTGGCTACGATCACTTCGCGGGTCACCTACGGGCTGCGCCGCCAGGTCGCCGAGGCGAACGAGCTGGGTCAGTACGTGCTGGAGGAGAAGATCGGCGGCGGCGGGATGGGCGAGGTCTGGCGGGCGCGCCACCGCCTGCTGATCCGGCCGGCGGCGATCAAGCTCATCCGGCCGCAGACCGCGGGCGACGCCGAGCTGCTGCTCCGGCGCTTCGAGCGTGAGGCGCGCGCCACGGCGGCGCTCAAGTCACCGCACACGGTGCAGCTCTACGACTTCGGGGCCACCGAGGACGGCCGGCTGTACTATGTGATGGAGCTGCTCGACGGTCTGGATCTCGATACCCTGGTCCGGCGGTACGGTCCGCTACCGGCGGAGCGGGCCGTCCACCTGATGCGCCAGGTGTGCTCCTCACTGCAGGACGCGCATGCCAACGGACTGGTGCATCGTGACATCAAGCCGGCGAACATTGTAGTGAGTCGGGCGGGAAGCACTTTCGATTTTGTGAAGGTGCTCGACTTCGGTCTGGTCAAGCTCGATCCGGCTGAAAAGAACGGTGGCAGTGCCGTCAACCTCACCAGCGAGGGGATCGCCAGCGTCACGCCAGCGTTCATGGCCCCTGAGACCGTGCTCGGGGTCGCCGACACCGACCACCGGGTTGACCTGTACGCGCTCGGGTGCGCTGCCTACTGGATGCTGACCGGCAGGCTGGTGTTCGCGGGAAAGACGGCTATCGAGACCATGCTCCATCACGCGCACACGCCGCCGCCGAGACCGTCGAGCAGGTCCGAGCTGCCGATCCCGGCTCCTCTCGAGGAGCTAATCATGGAGTGCCTGGAGAAGGATCCGGCACGCAGGCCGGCAAGTGCAGACCTGGTGAGCGCCCGGCTGGACGCTGTTCCGCTGGAATCGGAGTGGACGGCCGATCGAGCGGCCCGGTGGTGGGCAACGCACCGACCGCTACCGGCGGAAGCGCGCCGCGCGGCGGAGGTGCTGCTGTCGCAGGAGGGGCGGGAGATGCGGATCGGACCCCGGGTAAGGCCGAGGGCGTAGCCGAAGCTGATGGGTACAATCCCAATTTCAGGGGAACCAAGATGAGCGAACTACGCTACCCCAACGAAAGCAGAGAGTATCGGAATGCGCGGGATGCGTTGCTCAAACGCGAGCAGGAGCTGGTCGACAAAGTAAAATCTGTGGCAGAACAACGCCGAAAGCTCCCTCCCGGCGGCGAGTTGAAGGAGGACTACGTTTTTCAGTGGGCCAACGACGGGAAAGTAGGAAAGAGGGTCAGATTCTCCGAGTTGTTTGGAGACAAGAACACGCTGCTGCTTTACTCGTTCATGTTCGGTCCGAGCTGGGACAATCCCTGCCCTTCCTGTACATCGTTGGTCGATGGGTTTGATCGAACTTGGTATCAGGTCACTCGAGATGCGGCGTTTGTCGCAATTGCCAAAGCACCGGCCGAGCGAATCAATGCGTGGGCCAAACAACGTGGATGGTCGCAGATTGCGCTGGTTTCCGGGTCCGAGTCTACCTATCAGGCCGATTACAGGTGCCAGGGAGACTCTGATGATATGCAGTGGCCGGTGATGCATGTATTCAGAAGGACGGATGGAAGGATCTTTCATTTCTGGGGGACTGAACTATGGGAGAATCATCTCGACACGGTGTGGCCGTACTGGAATCTCATGGACTTTACGCCAGAGGGGCGGCCAGACATTCCCACTCCGCCACAGCAGTTCAGGTCCAGATTTCTGGAAGAACATTATTCCAGTCTACCTGCTCTACCCCGATGAATGTGAGCAAGATAGGAATGGAAACAGAACCGTCGCCGATAGCGTTACTCGGCGACGGTTCTATTTTTTGCCCGGCAAAGCCCACGGCCACTTCTAGACGTCGCTATGGGGCTGCAACCGGCGTGGGGGTCGTACGAGTGGTGGTGGTGCCATCGCCCAGCTGGCCGACCTCATTGCCGCCCCAGCAGTAGGCCCTCGATTCGGCCGTCCTGCCGCAGCTGTGACCTCCGGCGCTCA
>DASPKB010000536.1:0-4096 GCA_035628315.1 Gemmatimonadales bacterium
GACAGGGTTGCCACCCGAGAACCGTTGGCGGTGCTCCGCACTTCCGGGTCTGCGCCCAGGTTTCCGATCAGGATGGCCTTGTTGAGACTCCGACTCACATGCACCTCCAGTGTTCGACAGGATATTCCGACGAGAGAGCACCGGCTGAAAATATAGGTCTCACCGATTCCCACTCAACCAAAGCAGTGCCGACGCTCTCATTCCTACGCATGTTGCTTCAGCGGAAGCCAAAGCACCAGGGCGTCTTCTCGCGGGTTCCGATAGTAACCGGAGCGTTGCCCTACCGGACGAAACCCGGCGCTTAGATACAGGGCCTGGGCCGACTGGTTGGATTCACGAACTTCGAGGAAAACCTCTTCCACCCGCCGCTTGCGAAGGAAGTTGAGCCCGGCCCGCAGCAGCGCTCGCGCCACGCCGCGCCGCCTGAAATCCGGAGCGACGGCCAGGTTGAGTACCTCACCGCTTCCCGCTACCTCCCGGCCGATCAGGTATCCGGCGATGCCGCGGCCCGCCTGGGCAACCAGCCCGAACGTCCAGGGGGACTCCAGCGCCTCGCGAAAGCTGGTCTCGCTCCAGGGATCGCTGAAACAGCGGCGCTCAATCTGAACGAGCGGGCCCGCGTCAGCCGGGACTGCCGACCGAATCCGGTAAGGGGCGTCCATGAGCTGTCTCCCAACGAGCCTGAGCCTCGGCGGGGCGGCCGTAGAGCGGCTCCCACTGCGTTACAGCCTCAATCTGGTGAGCACCTCCAGGCCGGCCGACCAGCTCGAGAAGCCGCGCAGCGTGAGGAGCTCCCTCCGGTGGTCCGATGACCGCCCCGCCGGTCCACTGCTCCAGCAGAGCCACAGCACCCGCCGGAGCCTCGCCCACGATAATGTCCGGCCGTAGATCACCGGCGACGATGTCCTCCGGTTTCCGCACCGACGGGATCAGCTCGGTACGGATGGCCTCGGGAGTAAATCGGTAGGCAGCGGCATAGACCTCACCACGAAGGGCGTTGCTTATCGCGAGAACCAGTGCTCCTGTTTGTGCCACTCCCTGAGCCCGCACCAGGAGAGACGGTGCGGTCCAGAGCGGCATCCCTCGCGCATGCACCAGGGCCTTGGCAACGGAGGCTCCGACCCGGAGTCCGGTAAAGCTGCCGGGTCCGTCACTCACGACAATGCCCTCCACGTCGTCGAGCGTACCGCCGGACCTCTCGAGCAACTTTTGAATCAACGGCAGCAGGGCTGCCGCATGACGCCGCGCTCCCGCCACCTGCTCCTCGGTCACCGAATCTCCGCCCCGTGTCCCGAGAGCCACCGAGGCGAGATCAGTCGCGGTGTCGAGAGCCAGCCACATCAGAGAGATTCCAGTCCGCGGAGATTCGACTCCGGCAAGTGATGCAGCCGAAACCGCCGCGTCGGTGCTGGGATCCAGCCACCGGCCCGCTCGGGCCACTCGACCAGAATGGCATCGCCCTCGGAGACGAGCCCTTCCCAATCGAGATCAGCGGCTTCGTCCGGCGAGCGTAGCCGGAAACAGTCCAGGTGGAATACCGGCCCTCTCGCGCCCTGGTAGCGGTGCACCAGCGCGTAGGTGGGGCTCGTGGCCGGCGCAGACACTCCGAGTCCGCGAGTAACCGCCTTGATGAACGTGGTCTTTCCTGCCCCGAGATCTCCCTCGAACGTGACCACCTCACCAGGCTGCATTTGCCGGCCTAGCGCCTCCCCTTCTGCCTCCAATTCAGCCTGGGTGAGTGATCGTGTCATGCGTGCCGCCGTACCTTGCCGCCGCCGCGGCGCACGTCCGGCGCACCGAGCGCCTTGAGCTCGTTCAGCTGATCGCGCAGCATGGCCGCAAGCTCGAACTCCAGGTTTGCCGCCGCCTGACGCATCTGACGCTCCAGCGAGGTAATAGCAGCCGCGCGCTTGGCCGGATCGCGCAGATCAATCCGGTCCTGCACCGCGAGCTTCGGCTCGGGCCGTTCGGAGCGGGCATCCGCTACGTGGGTGGAAAGTCTAACCTGCTCCATCGACTTCACGATGGAAACGGGGGTGATACCGTGTTCCTCATTGTACGCCCGCTGCAGCGAGCGTCGCCGGTCCATCTCTTCCAGAGCGCGCTGCATCGAGCCGGTGATCCGGTCGGCATAGAGGACCGCCCGCCCGTTGATGTGACGGGCAGCCCGCCCGATCGTCTGCACCAGCGATCGGTCCGATCGCAGAAATCCCTCTTGATCGGCGTCCAGAATTGCGACGAGAGAGACCTCCGGCAGGTCGAGACCCTCGCGCAGCAGGTTGATGCCCACTAGCACGTCGAATTCGCCGAGGCGAAGTCCCCTGAGGATTTCCATCCGCTCGATGGCATCGATGTCCGAATGGAGGTAGCGAACTCGAACTCCGGCCTGCTGGAGGTAGTCCGTGAGGTCTTCGGCCATACGCTTGGTCAAAGTGGTGACCAGCACACGTTCGCTGCGGCTTTCCCGCTGGCGAATCTCCGCCAGCAGATCATCCACCTGCCCCCGCACGGGGCGCACGTCGACCTCGGGATCGAGCAACCCGGTGGGGCGAATGATCTGCTCCACCACGACACCTTGCGAGAGCTGCAGCTCGAGATCGCCCGGTGTGGCCGAGACGTTGATCATCTGCGGAACCAGAGACATGAACTCGTCGAACTGCAGCGGGCGATTGTCCAGCGCGGATGGAAGCCGAAAACCGTACTCTACCAGTGTCAGTTTGCGAGCCCGATCGCCGTTATACATGCCGCTGATCTGCGGCAGGCTCACGTGCGATTCATCCACCACCACCAGGAAGTCGGGTGGGAAATAGTCGATGAGACACGCGGGACGCTCCCCCTGCCGCCGTCCCGTCAGGTGGCGGGAATAGTTCTCGATGCCGGCGCAGGTGCCGACCTCCAGCAGCATCTCGATGTCGAACGAAGTGCGTGATTCCAGGCGCTGCGCTTCCAGCAGCTTGCCCGCACTCTTGAGCTCTGCGAGACGGATCGCCAGCTCCTCGCGAATGGCCTTGACCGCCCGTTCAATCGTTGGTCGCTGGGTCACGAAGTGCTTGGCGGGATAGATCGCGCACTGACTCAGCTGCACGATGGTTTCTCCGGTGAGCGGATTGATCTTGCTTATCCGCTCCACCTCATCGCCCCAGAGCTCGATTCGAATAGCCTGTTCGGCATAGGCCGGGAAGATCTCGATGGAGTCGCCGCGAACCCGGAAAGTGCCCTGCTCGAAGCTGACGTCGTTGCGGCCGTACTGAATCCGGACCAGCTCCGACAGAATGGCATCCCTCCCCCGCTGCTCGCCTTGGCGCACCGTCACCATGAGCTTGCGGTACTCTGCCGGATCTCCCAGGCCATAGATGGCGCTCACCGTGGCCACAATGACGACGTCCTCCCGCTCCATGAGGCTGGACGTGGCCCGCAGCCGGAGACTCTCGATGTCCTGGTTGATCGACGCATCCTTCTCGATATACACGTCGGTGGCCGGGACGTACGCCTCGGGCTGATAGTAGTCGTAGTAGGAGACGAAATACTCGACGGCATTCCGGGGCAGGAACTGCCGCAGCTCGCCGTAGAGTTGAGCCGCAAGCGTCTTGTTGTGGGACAACACCAGCGTGGGCTTGCGGTAGTTTGCGATGGTGTGGGCCAGGGTCATCGTTTTGCCCGACCCGGTTACCCCCAGGAGAGTTTGGTACTTGTCCCCTCGGTGTAGGCCGGCGGTGAGTTCCTGAATGGCTTTGGGCTGGTCACCGGCAGGCTGGAACGGCGCGACGACCTCGAAACGCGGGCTGCTCATTGGGGGAATATAGCCTGCCGGGGTTTGTTCGGGTAGGCTACTCAGCTCCCGCCATTGCCAGCAGCTTCTTCCACTGCGGCTCAGGCACTGGAATGACAGACAACCTCGGCTGCCGAACCACAGCCAGGTCGGCGAAGGCAGGCTCGGCCTTGATGGCAGCGAGCGAAACAGCGCGGGGCAGCCGGCGGTCCACTTCGATGTCTACGACCACCAGCTTGGAATTCTTGGGATCGGGGTACGCGGCGCGGGCAACTCGGGCGAGCCCGACGATCTCTTTGGTAGCACCCGAATGATAGATCATCAGCG
>DASPKB010000537.1:0-9914 GCA_035628315.1 Gemmatimonadales bacterium
GCTCCACCGGCTGACCCCGGTCCACGGTCTCGCGCGCGGCCCGGAGCCGAACCGGAGCGACCGTCGCTTCCCATGCACGATGCGGATGCCAGAGGGCGCTTGCCGCGCCCCGGACCGGTCCGGCGGAGGTAAAGGCGAGGATGCCCAGAAGGAGACAAGCTGCGCCTCCCAGGAGAAGAAGGCGCGCGGCGCGAGCCAGCGGCTCGAGCGCTACCGTCCCGCGAGCCTGGAGCTCGGCCGCCTGGGCCCGGTCGGCCAGCTGCAGCAATGCCCTGCTGGTATTGGGAGCGGGACTGTCGAGCAGAGACGTCAGAGCACCGCGGCGCCAAGCCCCGAGGTCCTCGAGATTCCGGGCCACACGGGGGGCGGTGAGCCGGCGGTTGTGGTCCCAGGCCAGCCACACGACTGCCACTAGAATGACGCCGGCAACTGCCCAGGCCGCCAATACCCAGTACGGCACGGTCACCCAGCCGAGCCGGAACAACCAGGCCACTATGCCCAGGACAAGCGCAGCGGCACCCACGCCTATGGCGGTCCAGGCCAGCCGGGTGCGGCTTCTGAGCGGGCGGGTCAGATCGCGGAGGGAATGCTCGGTTGCGGTCACCCGCCGTATCCTACCGCGTAGGCAAAGAGGTTGACGCCCATCCGAAGTGCGGCTTCGCGCTTGGCCGGCGGATCATTATGCACTTCAGGATCCTCCCACCCGTCTCCCAGATCAGTTTCATACGAGTAGTAGACGACCAGGCGTTCGTCCAGAAAAATACCAAAACCCTGAGCTGGCTTTCCATCGTGCTGATGGATCTTGGGAACGCCCCGGGGGAACTCGTATACCAGATGGTAGATCGGATGATCCAGAGGAACCTCTACCAGAGGACGGTCGGGAAACAGCCGGTTCAGCTCCCGGCGAATCGACGGATCCATCCCGTAGTTGTCATCGGCGTGGAGAAATCCTCCCTGCTCGAGATACCGCCGCAGGGTCGCAAGGTCCTGATTGCTCCAGCGCACGTTCCCGTGTCCCGTCATATAGAGGTACGGGATGTTCCACAGCTCGTCGTCTTTCAGGGTGACGACCTTTTCCTCTGACGCCACTCGGAGGTTGGTGCGGGTCCTCACCGCGTTCAGCAGGTTGGGCAGGCTGGAAGGATTTGCGTACCAGTCGCCCCCGCCATCGTAGTGGAGCCGCCCGATGGTCATGACGGGAGCCGGAGGGTCTAGCCGGGAGCCGCCGGCGGCGAGCAGGAGCGTCACCAGCAACGCAACTGTCATGGTAGCTCCATGACCAGCTTGTAGGCTTCGTTCCGCGGCATGCCGAGCGTGTCGGTCAGCCGGCGAACGATTTCTCGCCGGGTCAGACCCTCTGCCAGCAGGAGACTGGCCTGCTCCATTGCATCCTCCGTTCGATCGGGCTCCGGGACGGGCGCGCCGGTACCCTGAAGCACTACGGTAATCTCTCCTCTGGGTGGCAGGGCCGAGTAGTAGTCCGCCAGCTCACCCAAGCTGCCGCTCCTGATTTCCTCGTGAAGCTTGGTCAGCTCCCGGGCGATAACTACGGTGCGATCGGCGCCGGCCACCGCGATCAGGTCCTCCAGGAGTGCCGCGAGCCTGGGAGGAGCCTCATAGAAGACGACGCTCCACTCCTCGCTCGCGGCACGGGTCAGAAGGCGAGTCCGCTCACGCCCCTTACGCGGAATAAAACCCAGAAACAGATAGCGATCACCGGCAAGGCCGGAGACGCTCAAGGCCGTAGCTGCTGCCGACGGTCCCGGTATCGGAACAACCGGCACCCCCGCCATCCGTGCCCGCGCAACCAGTTCCGTACCAGGATCGCTGACGATAGGAGTTCCCGCATCGCTGACCAGTGCCACGTCGCGACCTGAGCGGAGGATGTCGAGGAGAGACTCGAGCCGGTGGTCGTTCGAATGGGCGTGGTAGCTCAGCATAGTGGGAGCGACACCCAGGTGGGTCAGTAGTCCGCGGGTGCGGCGGGTGTCTTCAGCGGCGACCACCGGAACCGTGCGCAATACCTCAGTCGCCCGGGCTGACAGATCGCCCAGGTTGCCGAGTGGAGTGGCAACGACGTATAGAGTGCCAGGTCGCATGTATAAAGGTGCGGAAAGACGGGAAGGACGGGAAGGATGGTCCAGCCACCCCTCCCGTCCTTCCTGTTTCTCCCCGTGTTCTTAGACCAGATGCTGCTTGATTTTCCCTTCCAGGGTTGCCTTCGGCACCGCACCGATGACGGTGTCCACGTGCCGGCCATTCTTGAAGAAGAGAATGCTCGGAATCGAACGGACGTTGAACCTCATGGCCGTCCGCTGATTGGCGTCGACATCGACCTTGGCCACCTTGGCTTTACCGGCGTACTCGCCGGCCAGCTGGTCGAGGATGGGGGCGACGATCTGGCACGGGCCGCACCACGACGCCCAGAAGTCGACGAGGACCAGGCCATCGGCCTGCTCGATCTCGGTTGCAAAGGAAGCGTCGCTGACGTGCACTGCGGGGGTATTCGTTGCACCCATCGGTTATTCTCCTGTAGCGTTCAATTACTGGGAGGAAACGGTGGCGGACCGTCCCCGCATAGCTCACGTCGGTATAGCCGTCGAAAACCTGGACTCTGCCCTTGCCTTTTACCGGGATGTGCTCGGGATCGAACCGCATCCACCGGAAGTAGCCGACGGGGCCACCATTCTGGCGCTGCCGTTCGGAGAATCCGAGATCGAGCTGCTGGCTCCCAACGAGCCGGACAGCCCGGTCGGAAAGTTTCTGGCCAAGCGCGGTCCCGGCATTCACCACATCTGCTATCGCGTCCCCGACTTGGACGCCGCGGTTCAAGCGTGCCGGGATGCCGGCTATCGTCTGGTCGACGAAGCCCCCCGCCAGGGGGCCGCAGGACGCCGGATAGTGTTTCTGCACCCCAAGGCGACCGCGGGCATACTGCTCGAGCTAACTGACTAGAACATAACAGCGAAGAGGCCCAAAGGTTCCCGCCTACGGCCGGGATAGCGTGTCGCCGCCCGGACCGTTCAGGCAGGGGCGAGCGGGATTCCCTGCGGCTGTGAGATCTACCTGATTGACCAGCCAGGAGCCGGTGTTGGCTCTGATAGAGACGAAGGGAACGCTCCAGGTGCAGGTCTGCCGCCGCAGTTCGACCTGGAGTGCCCGACGGGTGGGGGTTTCCTCGACGTCAGAAGTTATCCGGAATGAGTCGTTCCGCAGGTACGCCTGCATGACGGCGACTCGGCGCTCGTAGTCGCGAGGCTGACCGGTTTGTGACGCCGGCCCACTGGCGGTGCCCCACAGACCGGCCATCTTCTGCACGTTGCTGTCCGCCACCGCCTGCATGAAGCCCCGGACTGCCGCGGCGGCGGTCGGTGCCGGTTGGACCGGTGCCGTGCCGCCCCCACAGCCGGCGAGGAGAACCGCGGTCAAGCAGCATTGACGCATGGTCACAAGTCTCTCACCAGTCGAAGGTTAGGCAGCGAAGTTAACCGGCACGGTTGCGGCGAGCAATGAGACCCATGCGGCTCTACATCAACATCGATCACGTGGCCACGCTGCGGGAAGCGCGGAAGACGGATGAGCCGGACCCGGTGGCAGCGGCGCTCTTGTGCCAAACCGCGGGGGCCGACGGGATTACCGCCCACCTCCGCGAAGACCGCCGCCACATCCAGGATCATGATGCCGAACGGCTCCGGGCATCAGTCCGCGTGTTCAACCTGGAGCTGGCGACCAGTCCCGATGTGGTATCGCTCGCCTGCCGGATCCGGCCCTACCAGGCCACTCTTGTGCCCGAGAAGCGGGAAGAGATAACGACCGAGGGGGGGCTCGACTTGAGCCGTCCCACTCCCAAGCTGCGCGAAACCATCCGGAAACTCGATCAAGCCGGGGCCCGGGTGAGTCTGTTCATCGATCCGGATACCAAAAGCCTGAACGCGGCAAAGGACCTCGGAGCACCGGCAATCGAGCTCCACACCGGACGCTACGCCCGTACCTGGCGCAGCAGCGACGCGGCACTGGAAGAGCTGCGGCAGGCGGCTGCCTACGCTGCCGAAATGGGTTTGGCCGTTCATGCCGGACACGGTCTCACCTACCTGAACGTTGGCCCCGTAGCTGCCATCCCCGAGATCGAGGAGCTGAACATCGGACACAGCGTCATGAGCCGGGCGATGATGGTGGGCATGCGGGAAGCGGTGGCCGAGATGCGCATGGCCGTGGACTCTGGCGCGCGCCGCAGTTGATGGCGGACACCCGGCCGACCTACTTTGTAGCCCACAAATCATGACAAGAACAATCCTCTCCGCCCCGGGCTCCCGATGACGAATCCTCTGGGCACTGCTGACTTCTTCGCCCTCGAGGCGGGCGAGTGTCTGGATCGTCTGGAGACGCTGGTCAACGCCGGTGTTCCGCCCGCGGGCGACGAGTTTTTGCGTCTGAGTCGGATGCTGCGTGGGTCCGCACTCATGGCAGCCCAGCACCACATCGCCAAGGCAGCCGCCGGGCTCGAAGGATTCGCCAGGATGTACCGCGACAAGTCACGCTCCTGGGATGCGGGAACCCGGGAGCATGTTGCCCAGGCAATCGAGGAGTTCCGCCTGCTGATTCGGCGAGTGCGGGAGTGGAACGAGGGCGATACCGCCCGGACCGAGCGCCTGGCGCGGGACCTCGACCGTCTGGCTGGCGCGGAGACCAGCGGCCCCCCGCAGCTGCTGCAGCCACAGGAGATTGCGCCTGGCGTCCGGGCGTTCGTCGCGCGGGAGAGCGCTCTCATCGCCAGCGCTCTCGATCGGGCAGCGCAGATGCTGCGCACTGCTCCGGTGGATCGCGAGCCGTTGTATGCTGTGATCCGGCGAATGCAGTCGCTCCGCGGACTCGCTCAGCTCAACGAGCTCTCGCCGTTGCCCGATGTGCTGGACGGGATCGAGCTGGCGGTAGGAGACCTCACCCGGCTGTTCGCCCCTCCGCCGGGAGCCGATGAGGTGATGGTCGCTGCCTCGCAGGCCCTCACCAGGATTGCCCGCGAAGTGGCCGAGACCGGCCGCCCCGATCCGGCATCGGAGGAGGCCCGGCGCTTCACCGAGCTGCTGCTCAGGGCGTTTGCCGTGGAACACGACGTGGTCCCCATCGAGACGCTATATGTGGATGGAGACCCAGAGCCGTTCACCCATCCGGTTTCCCAACCACACTTCACCCCACCCCAGCCGCTTGGCCCGCTCGAGCTGGTGAGCCAGGGCGAGCATCTCTGCCAGAGCGCCGACCTGATCGCCGCCGCACGCTCGTCCACCGAGCGGGATCTCCGTCTCTACCGCCTTCTGGGTGCACTCCGCATCGCGTCGGCCCCAAGTAACGATCCTGTCGCCGGAGCCCTCGGGATCTTTGCCCGCTCAGCCCAGGAGGCGTTGGGAGCCGGGGTTGCCAGTCATGGGATTCGCGGGCTGGTCGAGCGGCTGCGCGAAGCCGGGCAGCTACTGCGTGCCGTCGTCGAGAGCGACGACCGCATGCTGATCTCTCGGCGTCTGCTCGACGTGGCTCACCGGCTCGATGGTCTCCGGGCTGAAGCCGAGTCCGCTGATCAGCCCGTGCCCATCGAATCACTGGCCTACGATGCAGAGGAAGAGGTCGTGCCGATCGACCTGCTCGCCCCCGACCCCGAGATCGCGCCGGGCGGCCTGGAGATCAGCTATGGAACGCTGGAACGTTTGATAAAAGAGGGCGCGCCTACGAACGCGGCTCTGGCCACGCTCCTTGGCGTGGGCTCCGGGTCCGCGGTCGAAGAATCCCCCGTCTCCATAGCCACGCTGTGTTACAGCGGCCAGGGCGCCCTGCAGCGGGCCAATGTGGTGCGCCAGCAGATCGCAGCCGAGCTCGAGCGCAACGCCAGCCTGGCATCGCTCCAACCCCTGGTGCAGGAGCTGCTCGACCTCGTTCCGCTCGCGCTTGTCGAATCCTGAGCGCCCTGCGCAGGCCGGGCCGCGGCGCCTGCTCCCTGCGATCATCGGGATCCTGATCTCGCTTGGTCTCCTGTACTGGGCACTTCGCGGAGTCCGGCTGGAGGACATTCTGCACCATGTGAGATCGGCACGAGCGTGGCCGCTGTTGATCGCCGTGCTGCTGGCCACACTCACCTTTCCGCTTCGCTTGATCCGCTGGCGAGTGCTCCTCCGCCACGAAAGCGGCCGGCCCTACTCCAGCGGCCCGCTCTGGCACGCAGTGGCGCTCGGCTTCATGGCTAACAACCTGCTCCCCCTGCGAGCCGGCGAGCTGGTCCGGACCTATACTGCATCCAGGCTGGGCAACATCCGGTTCACCACGGTGCTGTCCTCGATTGCCGTAGAGCGGATCTTCGATGGACTCACCATCGCGGCTCTGCTGACGTTATCGTTGCTCAGCCCCGACCTGCCCGACCGCGTCATGGTTGCCGACGTTTCGGTTTCGGAGCTGGCCCGGGTGGGCGGACTGATGGGTGGGGCGGCACTGCTGCTGGCCATCGCCGTACTCTCGGCACCGCTCGCGGCGGAGCGGCTGGTGCGGGTGGTAGTTCCCTGGCCGGGCATGGCGGACCGGATCGTCAGTCTGATTGAAGGTGTTCGTCAGGGACTGATCGTCCTGCGCACGCCGGTTCGGCTGATACAGGTGATCTTCTGGTCTCTGGCTTTATGGCTGGTGAACGCGCTCGCGTTCTACGTGGGATTCGCTGCGTTCGACATTCCGGTCAGTTACCTCGGTGCGCTCCTGATGCAGGGGCTTCTGGTGCTCGGAATCTCGATCCCTTCCACGCCCGGCTTCTTCGGTCCCTTCGAGGCAGTGATTGTCGCCGCGCTTGCCCTCTATGGGGTGCCGCGGGATCTCGCGTTCTCCTATGCGATCTCATACCACATAACCTCGTTCGTTCCCATCACCGTGCTGGGGCTCTGGTCGCTGGCCCGCACACCCGGCGGCTTCAGGGGATTGAGGCAGGCTTAGCGTGGCTCAGCGCGTTGCCCTCCGCGCACTCGCCAAGGTGAACCTGTTCCTCCGCGTGCTCTCCCGGCACGACGACGGGTTTCATGGGCTCGAGACGCTCCTGTGTCTCGTGGATCTCGGCGATACCCTGCAAGCCGAGCGTCGGGAAGGCCATGGAGTCACGATCGACGTCGAGGGGGCGGAGGTAGGGCCGGCGGAGCAGAACCTGGCGGTGCGGGCGGCATCGCGCGTGCTGGAGGCAACGGGAAATCGCTTCGCGATTCATCTGACACTGACCAAGCGCATTCCGGTGCGAGCCGGGCTGGGCGGCGGATCCAGCGACGCCGCCGCCGCGCTTCATGCAGCCAACCATCTCGCCGGCAGCCCGGTTCCCCGCCATGAGCTGCTTCAGTTCGCGGGACACCTGGGCAGTGACGTGACCTTCTTCTTCACCGGCGCGCCGCTCGCTCTGGCCTGGAACCGTGGTGAGCGCATGATAAGGTTGCCGCCGTTGCCCACATCTCCAGCGTTGCTGCTCACGCCGAAGATCGCAGTGTCCACCGCCGAGGCCTTCGCCTGGCTCGACGCCGATCGCATATCGTCCTCGAGGCGCGCAGCGGTGGCCCTCGATCTCGACTCGGTATCACGATGGGGGGACATTGGCCGGATGGCGGGCAATGATTTCGAGTCGCCGGTATTCGCTCACCACCGGGAGATCCGGGAAGCTTTCGAGGCCCTAGCGGCTACTCGCCCGTTGGTATGCCGGATGACGGGCTCCGGCTCTACCCTCTTCGCGATCTACCGCTCGGCTCGAGACCGGGAGGATGCCGCCATGATGCTGGGGCGAAAGCACGGAACGGTAACCGCAGTGAATACGCTGGCGGCTCCGGCCCCGGGTATCGAGCCGGCGGCTGCTGTCAGTTGATCCTGACGATTCTGGCCACTGACGGAACGCCTTTGCTGTTGAGCACGAACATCAGATAGTGTCCCGGCGGAGCCAGGTTGCGGCTGGCCGGAGCGGTTACGCGAACTCCGCCGGTCACTCTGATGAATGACAGCTCGTTGAATCGCTGGTTCATGTCGAACGCGTGGGTCACCGAGCCGAGCCGAACCCAGGTAACGCGGGTGATCGCAGCGGGATCCGACGTGCTGAGCGAGAACGTCCCGCCATAGGTGACGGATGTAGGTGCGCTGCTGATCGTGGGCCGCGTGCCCTTGAAGAGGTAGGGTGGAGAGAAAATCTCCGCATCATAGTGGTCGACCGCGCCGGACGCGTCACCGCTACCGGTATGCAGCACTCTTCCATCCCTCAGCAGCAAGGATGTCGCGTGATAAACCCGAGGCACCGAGTTGCTGGCCAGCCTGGTCCAGACCCCGGTATCCGGGTCCCACAGCTCAGCGGCGTGCACCGCTTGCGCTTCGTCGCTGAAACCGGTGCCGCTGCTTCCTCCGGTCACCAGTACTCGCCCATCGGGTAAGATGGTGGCGTTCAGGTGCCGTCGTGGAAATGCCATTGAGCCAGTCATTCTCCAGGTGGGACTGGCCGTGTTCAGGTCAATGATTTCGGCGCTGGCGGTGGTTCGCCCGCCACCGGCATAAAGAACTTTCCCCGGCCGGTACATCACCGCCGACCCGTAATTGCGGGATCCATAGCGTCGGTCTCCAACAGTCTGCCAGGAGCCGGTGCCGGCGGTGGAGAGGTAGTACGTGGTACGGGTTTCCCCCGCGTAGAAAATCTTGCCGTTCGGGGCCAGAAATGTTCTCGGGTAATAAGGAAAGGCCCGCCCGGCTGTAGTCAGCTTGCGCCAGGACGAGCCGTTCCAGACTTCAGGAACTGTGACGTTCCTTCCCTGCTGGTCGGTGCCGGCGATCGTTACGGCCTCACCATTCCCCAGTATTGTGGTGGTGGGATACCAGCGGCCCCAGGCCATCGCCGGTCCCTTGGACCAGGTCATGGTCGCGGGATTGAACAGGTTGGCATCGGGGATGCCATGCAGATCGCTGATGTGCCCGCCGTTCACCAACAGCCGGCCGTCGGACAGGAATGCATGGCCGCTGCAGAAGACTCGTGAACCAACCGGAACCGGGCTGAACGCCTTGGTCGCGGGATCCCACACCTGGGGACTACCGAACTTTCCCCAGCTCAGGACCTTACCGTTGCGAAGCAGATGCAGGTGCAGACCGATGACCGGCCAGGAAAAAGGCGCACTCCACTTCCCCACCGTTGCCTCGTCCCCCGCGAGGGTAGCAACGGCAGGCAGGGCGGCCGGCCCGCAGGGCACTCCCTCATTGATCCGCTGAGTTACCCTGACGTCCTCGTGGAAGAGCTCCACGGTCCCGGTCTCTGTCGTTTCCAACTCGGTCTCGCTGAATCCGGGATCTTCGGTTGGCGCTTCCAGCAAGGTGAGCTGGGCTGACTCGGTTGTGCCGGAAACCCGGTAACTGACCTGAATTGGTCGAGGCACGCTGTTGGTAACCAGAAACTTGTTGCCGCAGACATAAAGCAAGTCGAGCGATCCGGGCGTGCTGCCGGTCGGCACGTCGGCCTTCGGTGGTGGAGATTGACTTCCATCGTGACATGCCGTCACGATGATGGCCGAGGCAAAGGTCCAGCAGGACAAAGCGCGCACACCAAACCGCCGCATGATTTACCTCGAGCCTGACGTTTCCGTTTAGTTGAGGGAGATAATGCGGGAGATCGACGGAACGCCCGCCCCGTTCAGGATTGTAAGCAAATAGGGTCCTGGAGGAGCCACGACTCCAGATTCCGGAGCTCGTGCCGTAATTCCTCCTGCCGATCTCCGCAGATCAAGCTCCACAAAGAGCTGGCTTTGGTCGAAGGCGTGGGTCACCGAGCCGAGCCGAACCAGGGTCACACGCGTCACCTGAGGGGCTTCCGCAGTAGCTATAAAGAAGGGTTCGCCGTAGCCCAACGCCCCGGGTGCGTCCTCCATGGCCGGCCGGGCTCCCCGGTG
>DASPKB010000538.1:0-4389 GCA_035628315.1 Gemmatimonadales bacterium
AACCTGGCCATGTGGCCGGCGCACATACTAGCGGTGGCGCTGGGTCTCGTAATCTTGCTTTTGCTCCGCGTCAGGTCGCCTGCCCGCGGAAGGGTCTCTTCGGGAATCCTGGTAGTTCTGTTGGGATTCGTGGCCTGGGCCTTTCTATGGCAGCGGTACGCCACAATCAACTGGGCGGTTGCCTACGTCCTGCCGCTGCTGGTTTTGGAAATAGTGTTGCTGGCGTGGAGCGGGCTGGTGCGGAACGGATTGGCTTTCCGGGCGAGCCGCAGGCCGGCCGGAGTGACGGGCATGACCCTGCTGGCATTCTCCGTCCTTGCATATCCCATCATCGCTCCTCTGCTCGGGCGCAGCTGGCGTCATGCCGAGGTGTTCGGCATCGCACCGGATCCGACCGTCATAGGGACCGCTGGTCTCGTCCTGCTCGCTGAAGGACGGACTCGGTGGGAGCTTCTAGCGGTGCCGCTGATCTGGTGCACTATCAGCTCGCTGACGCTCCTGGCGATGGGCTCTCCGGACGCTGTGCTCCCGGCAGTCGCCGCGATCGGCGTTGTCGCTGCTGGGGTATCCTCCAGGCACCGGCGCTGGTCCGCACCAGACGTGTAGCTCGTCGCACACAGCTCGAGGCAGGAAAGGCAGATCGATCGATGGCGAGGAACAAACAGCTGAGCCTGCTGGACCCGGGGCCGACGCTTCCGGAAGGCTTCCGGTATCAGCCGGACGTCATTACCGCAGCGGATGAGCAGGAATTGCTGGAGTACATCCGCCGGCTCCCTCTCAAGGAGTTCGAGTTCCAGGGATTCGTAGGCAAGCGGCGCACCGTGTCGTTCGGGTGGCGCTACGACTTCAACGAACGGGCACTCCGGACAGCCGATCCAATACCTCCGTTCCTGCTCCCCCTGCGGCAAGCGGCGGCCGGCTTCGCGGGACTCGAACCCGACCAGCTCCAGCAGGCTCTGGTGATCGAATACGATGCGGGCGCAAGCATCGGATGGCATCGCGACAAGGCGGTGTTCGGTGATGTCGTGGGAGTTTCCCTGCTCTCCCCCTGCCGCTTCAGATTCCGCCGAAAGACGGGCAGCAGTTGGGAGCGAGCGTCGCTGAACGCTGAGCCCCGCTCGGCGTATCTGCTGCGAGGACCGTCGCGCACGGAGTGGGAGCACAGCATTCCGGCTGTAGACGCGCTCCGTTATTCCGTCACCTTCAGAAATCTTCGGCAGAATACTGACCTGACCGCATGATCGTTCACCTTCTCGACGGCACCTACGAGCTCTTTCGCCACTTCTACGGTCTGCGGCGCTTCAATAAGGGGGTCGACCCGCCGCTTGGAGCGGTGAATGGTGTGCTGCACACGGTTCTGGAGCTGATCGAATCGGGCGCGACACACGTCGGAGTGGCGACCGACCACGTGATCGAGTCCTTTCGTAACGATCTCTGGCCCGGCTACAAGACCAGCGCGGGAATGGAGCCTGCGTTACTCGCGCAATTTCATCCCCTCGAGGAGGCGCTGGCGGCCATGGGTGTTACCGTATGGCCCATGGTGGAGCTCGAGGCCGACGACGCCCTTGCTGCGGCTGCACGGATCGCCGCGGCTGACCCTCGGGTGGATAAGGTCAGTATCTGGACTCCCGACAAGGACCTGGCCCAGTGCGTACTGGAAGAACGCGTGGTGCAGGTCGACCGGCGGGCCAAGGCCATTCGGAATGCTGCTGCTATCCGGGAGAAGTTCGGGGTGGATCCCGTAAGGATTCCGGACTATCTGGCGCTGGTAGGTGACTCGGCGGATGGATACCCGGGCATCGCGGGCATTGGCGCGGTCACGGCGGCCCGGCTGGTGAACCAGTACGGGGCGATCGAAGCGTTTCCGGCGGCTGTACTCGGTGGCAATCGAGAGGTCGCTCTTCTGTTCAAGGACCTGGCCACCCTGCGGAGCGATGCCCCACTCTTCAAGGACGTGGAGGAGATCCGGTGGCGCGGTCCTGGGCCCGATTTCGAGGTCTGTGGTGAGAAGGTAGGTGGCACCCGGCTGCTGGATCGTTGCCGAAAGGCGGAGGCCCGAATCGACGGCCGTGTCGATCTGGCGGGACCTCGTTCGACGTCTGGATGAGAGGCCAAGCGCGGTAATCCGCGAATCAAGGGCCGTTTGGATACTCTAGCCGGAGACAAAGATGCGATTCATGGTAATAGTAAAGGCGGACAAGGACACCGAGGCTGGGGTTCTCCCCACCCGGGAGCTTCTCGCCGAGATGGGGAAGTACAATGAAGAGCTGGTCAAGGCGGGTGTCATGCTGGCGGGAGAGGGGCTTCAGCCCAGCTCCAAGGGCGCACGGGTCCGCTTCAACGGCAACAAGCGCACTGTAATCGACGGCCCGTTCGCCGAGACCAAGGAGCTGGTTGCCGGATTCTGGCTGTGGGAGGTGCGGTCCAGGGAGGAGGCTATCGAGTGGCTGAAGCGGGCGCCGTTCAAGGAGGGGGAGGTCGAAATTCGGCAGGTATTCGAGGCCGATGACTTCGGCGCCGAGTTTACCCCGGAGCTGCGGGAGCAGGAGGAGCGACTGCGCCAGCAGTTGGCAACAAAAAAGTAGATTCACGAACCTCCTCGAAGGCCCCGAGTCGACCCCGGCTCGGGGCCTTGTTCCCGTGCAGCCTCACTTGCACCTGCAGCGCAAGCCGGTCTGATTGGTAGCCGTGACGGCTACCGAAACTCATCGCACCATTGAGGCGGTCTGGAGAATGGAGTCGGCCAAGCTCATCGCCGGCCTCACCAGAATCGTCGGGGACGTCGGCGTGGCCGAGGATCTGGCTCAGGACGCCCTGCTGGCCGCACTGGAGCGCTGGCCGGAGACAGGCATTCCCGACAAGCCGGGCGCCTGGCTCATGGCGACGGCCAAACATCGAGCCATCGATTTCCACCGACGTGGCAGAATGCTCGACCGCAAGCACGTAGAGGTCGGGCACGAGTTGGAGCAGCGACAGGAAAGTGCGGCAGCGGAAATCGATCAGGCCATCGAGGACGACATCGGAGACGACCTGCTCCGGCTCATGTTCATGGCCTGTCACCCGGTGCTGTCGACCGAGGCTCGGGTAGCGCTTACCCTTCGGCTGCTGGGTGGGCTCACTACGGCGGAGATTGCGCGGGCCTTTCTCACCTCGGAGCCAACGATCGCGCAGCGGATAGTACGGGCCAAGCGCACCCTGGCCGAGGCCAAGGTTCCTTTCGAGGTACCCCGAGGGCCGGAACTTGCCGCCCGGCTCTCATCGGTGCTCGGTGTGATTTACCTCGTCTTCAATGAGGGGTACTCAGCCACCGCCGGAGATGACTGGATGCGGCCGCAGCTCTGTGAGGAGGCGCTCCGGCTTGGCCGGATATTGGCGGGATTGGCGCCGGCCGAGCCGGAAGTGCATGGACTGGTAGCACTGATGGAAATCCAGGCCTCCCGTCTCCGAGCACGCCTCGGCCCATCGGGTGAGCCAGTCCTCTTGCTGGATCAGGATCGTAGCCGCTGGGACCAGCTGTTGATCCGACGCGGGCTGGCGGCGCTCGAGCGAGCTACCGCGCTCACCAGCTCACCCGGACCGTATGCAATCCAGGCGAGCATCGCAGCCTGCCACGCGCGGGCCCGCGCCCCGGAGGAGACCGACTGGATTCGAATCGCCTCGCTGTATGCAGACCTGATGAAGCAGACGCCGACACCCGTGGTAGAGCTGAATCGCGCTGTAGCAGTCGGGATGGCCTATGGCCCAGCGGCAGGTCTGGAGATCGCAGATCGCTTGAGGTTGGAGCCGGCGCTGGAGGGCTACCACCTGCTCCCCGCGGTTCGGGGTGATCTCCTGGGCAAGTTGGGTCGACTGGAGGAAGCCAGGTTGGAGTTCGAGCGAGCAGCAACCCTCACTCGGAACGCACAGGAGCGAGACCTGCTGTTGGCGCGAGCTAACGCCCCACCATGACTGCGACTGGCGGCTGGTCCAGCTCGATGGAGACGAATCGCCAGCGGCCGGAGAACCGGATCAGGCGGAAACGGTCTTCAGCAATGCCAGGTGCGCAGCGGGGAACCTTCACCTCAGCCCAGTCGCCCTGAATGTCCATAACCGCGTGCTCGACGGAGACCGGGTCGCGCTGGGGGCAATCCGACCGGCTCGGATCGGGTCGCGCTGGCGACGCTCCTCTCGCCACCTCGGGAGCGGCAAGGTGGGCAACGACCTTGGCCGCCAGGATATCGGCAGTAACCGACTCCCAGTCACCGCGGTGAAGATTGTAGTAAAAAGATCGCAGCCGGCCAGTGATCTCAGTGAGCTCCCGATCCATGGTACCCCGAATGTCGGATGATCCCTGGGCGGCACCGCTGCTAGAGGCGCCGAGCAGTACAGCCAGAATGGTCGTCAGGCTAC